>JACQAW010000358.1 GCA_016194725.1 Deltaproteobacteria bacterium | reverse complement strand
TGGTCTGGAGCCGGATCACGTTGATAAAATTTTGGACAAAAACGTGCCGCACCTTGAGCAGTCGATAGAGTGGATTTGTCAGCACAGGACGATTCCTCCCGAAGATAAGAACATCTTTAAGAATATCCACATGCAAATGGCCCTCTTGATGGCACGAAGCCCAGAGAGCAGGTACAATTCTAAACTCCTCTACGAAACTGCAATGAAAGAGCACCTTCTAACCCAATTGGATGATGCCCCCGTAGAGCTGAGAAAGCACATCGCAGAAGTAGGAATTGATAAAGCCCTGAACATTGAATTCAATGAGGACTTTTTTATCGCCCTTATCTTCAAGGCGGCCGCAAGTTATTATGACTCATTGAAGTCTCGCTACTGGCAAGTAGTTGAAGCAGCGGAAAGCTGTCACTTTATTTCCTCCGACCTGCCAATATCCATCAAGCGCCTCATCGATAAACCTACAAAATATGGCGCCAACTTGAACGAAGTGAACTCGAAAGTATTCTTCCCTCTTTCGAATAAAATTGGACTCGTGGGAGAGTTTAACTCTAATCTTCGACCATACAGTTCTCTAAATAAACGCGAAGTCGCTCTCTTAAACCTTCAAATTTTAGAGAGACCATATTCTCAAATTTTTTCATCGACCGACGACTTTATCTGGCTAATGAGTAACGGAGAAATCGGGAACAAAAGCGATTTCTTAACCTGGCGAAGAAGTCCCGAAATCAGACAGGTCTTTGAAAACTATCACGACAAGAAAAGAGACGCGAAATTGACGAACACGAGGAGAATAGTCCTTGATCGATTCGATCTAAGTACGATGCAGATGAAAGAATAACTATCGTCTTGCAACACTCTTAACAGCCAACACTTCTCAGGCAAGGCACTCACTCTGCTCGATGTTCCCACCAATCCGCAATTGCGAGACCGCGGCCAATGTTCCCTTTAGGTGCCCATGGCGTGCGTTTGCGAAAACCAGCAAGAATGGCTTCCTGACTCTCGGGAGTTTGGAAAGCAGACTCGAAGGCCTGGCGTCTTGCCTCGGACTCGTTTTGCTCGCGTATTTCCTGCTCCTGGCGCTCGCGAGTGGCCTGGGCCGCCCCGTCGCGCGTCTTTGCCGCCTGTTCTTGTCTCATCTGCCCCGCCCTTACCGCTTTCAGAACATCGCCCATCGCCTGGGCGAGATACGCCATCGGCGAATGAACCGGCTCACCCGACACTGGCAAGCCGTGTGCCTGGACGTGCGCTAAGCAAGCCACGATGTCCTTCTGCGCGTATTCGCGAAGAAGTCCCTGGAAATGACCGACTTCCCTCTCTCGCTTCTGCGGTGCCTTGAGACTCGAAAAATAATCAGAGAGAGAGTTCTCTAGTAGGATTTCTTTACTGAGTTCTTTATATCTAGTCGGATTCCGACTAACTGGCTGGGCGTTTTCCGACCTAGTGTTGGTCGTTTCCCGACTAGGTCGATCTTCAACTAAGTCGGATTTCGACTCAGTGGCATCGGCCATGAACGATGGCACGTCCCACAACACACCCCGCCGCATCGATTTCTCGCGCATCACGATCAGTCCATGAGCCTGAAGTGACTTCAACGCAACCTTGATCGCACTCGTTTTAAGCGATGTGCCCTCTTCGATCTTGGACAGGCTCTTACGCGTCGATCCGTTTGAGTCCTGCCCACCCCATGCGGCATCCCATAAAAAATCAACCACGACGAATTCTGAGGGGCTCAGGATGCATCTCAGAATGCGAAAGAAGTGACTGCGCTTAAGAAAGCCACGATGCGCGGGATTACCACGCGCATCAACCGCGACCTGGTCGCGCAAATGCTTCGGCAGTTGGTCGATTTCCGACTTAGTCGCAAAACGACCAAGTGCCGTTTCGATTTTTTCATTCATGAACTCTCCATTCAGTTGACAGCGCCGCCGCAGTCCTCAAGAATGAAGAAGTACGGGCCAGGAGTCGCTGGTAACGACCCCGGTTCGGTTAGACAGCCGGCTAAGACTGCACAAGTTGACGCAAAATTTTAAAAGCCCGAGGATCAGCTCCTCGGGCTTTTTTCATTTGGAGAGCCTCTACGGTGGGTCCATGCGCCCACCCTTCCACCATGGCTGCGTAGCACTGCGGTCGTGCAGCCAACTGACGGCATCGAGAATGATTTGGAATTTTCTGTAGAGATTTGTATTTGAATACGGCTCTAAAGCTGGGGTGACAGGCACCGAAGCCGAATGATTCTGTGCGGTTAAGTCTGGGGCAGGCAGGCCCCTTTCACGGGAGTAACCGGGGTTCGAATCCCCGTGGGGACGCCAAATAAAAAGCCCTCAATCTCTTCTGGATTGAGGGCTTTTTATTTATCTGGCTGAAAACACACGAAGAGTTTTCAAGCACTTATCGTGGTTCAGCGGCTTCTTCTGTTACTCCAAATTGCTCGACGTTACCGAGGTTGGCTACTTCGTGGCTACTTTTTGGCTACTTTGAAAAATTTGGATGAAGTCATCCTAATCAATGTCTAGAGGGTCTATATTTAGCGGCCACCATCAGTTTAAGCACTGTAGCCGTCAGGGTCGAACCCAAATCTGCTATTGCACGTTCAGGCTGGACTCAGAACGCTGCCTTCTTGCTGGCTCTGGTATCCCGCCAGGTAGCGGAGCGTCCTTGACGCCAGCATCGCCGTCATTTTTCCCGTCGAACTTCTCAATTTTCTTTCCCGCCATCGATGTATCGGCGACACATTCGCAATTATTTCCGTCAAGCGTTGTTACAAGCCTAAGACCGTTGTCCTCACAGCTTTCCGTCGCCGCCACTCCGCAAACAGTTGCCGAATGTTCGAGCACATAGCTCATGCAATCTCCTACGATATAGGGTGCAGTGTTCCTCTGAAAATGCCATTGCTGGTCACTCTTCCCCTCGTAGCCACACTCCTCCTTGTTGGCCTGATTGTCATCACCATTGCCATGACCATACCCATGCGTATGCATCGCCTCGTGCGATACTCCCTCGGCGGCTTGGCTATATGGCCAAGGGAAAGCTCTCCAGCGGCAGTTTATCTTAACCTCTTTACTGCAGACCGGCTGACTTAAGGAGGCCTTTGTCCCCTGTCTTTGTGCTCCAACAAGCCAGGCACCCCACCAAAACTCTTCCGGATCATCATGTCCATATGAACCGATGTGCGATTGCTGACTTTTGAACATCACTTTGTGCTCATTTGAGTAATCGATCTTATGGCGGGCATGGCCGAGTTGAGCGCCGGGTATCGAACCGGGGGCAGATTTGATCGCGGGCATTAACCCGCACTCACCCGGCCAGTTGGAACCGGGCCGCGCGGGGTCGCGAGGGCGGCACAAAATGCCGACATGGGTTTTTACTCGACGCCGCACCGGCGCTTAACATCTCCAACAACCATAGCTCACACGGTCACTACCGAAAAGTGGCGCCAGAGAAGTCGGGCGGGATGAGGCTCCCGCAGCGCCAAACAACGAAGGGGTTTGGGGTCGAGGAGCTAATTTTGATCTATTCGACGTTCGGGGCTACAGGGCGGACCCAACCTGAGCACCGGGATATTGTTTCGGAATTAATCAGTGTCAATTTGCGGGCAGAACAGGCGCCGCAATCTCCTTCTTTTCAAGTGCTCCACCTTGATCGTTCGTTTGAACTTCTTTTAGACCAGCACCAGAATCGACCGTTGATGCCTGAGGCTTGGGTTGGTCCAGTTCAGCTGTTTGGCCCGGGACAACATCGAAACGGATACCGTGGCAGTGGCCAAAGCCGTCCTTGGTAGTGACAAGATAAATTGTTCCAAAGTAGAGGACGTTGGAAAGGGCATATAGATCGAACGATATTCCGAGAATTCGGGTGCGTAGCCCAAGGGATGCGGCGGTTCCCGGTGAAAGAGTGAGTGCGCCCGAAAGGTCCGCAATTGATGAAGTGCGGCGTTTGCTGCGGAACGTAACATTTCCGCCGTCGTAGGTCTGGCCGCTAAACATGGTGCCATCACCCTGGTTTTCCAAGTTCCTGGCGAGGGAATCGC
>JACQAW010000357.1 GCA_016194725.1 Deltaproteobacteria bacterium | reverse complement strand
GTAATCGAACGAATGATCAACAAGCTGAAGCATTTTCGTCGAATCGCGACTCGTTTCGAGAAAAATGCGATCAACTTTCAAGCAATGATTTACCTGGCGGCTTGCCACCTTTGGCTACGTTAATTGACGACACGCCCTAGTAAACTTTGGACAATGTCGCGAATGGGATGATCCACTCACGCAAAAATCAAAGTGCCGGCAAAAGGCCGCTTGCGATTACTGATTTGGTGGCCGACACGATCGTTTTCAGGGTATTGATGATCTTGGAGCCCAGGCTTTCAGACTTCTTGGCGGCCGGTACGCAGCTGGCCACCTGATTGTCGCGAACTTCCTGGCTCTTCTGCTTGATCAGGGTTTCGATCTGCTGCTTGCCATCGATGTAGCTCAAAAGATCGATGGTCAGGCAGTTGGATTTGGCGCCTTCGCGCAGGCAGCTCGAGGCATAAAGGTGCGGATGAAGACCTATGGTGGTCTGCGACAGAAACACGCTGTAGGCGGCCGCGGGATATACTTTTCCCTTCGCGGTCACGCACTGGGGAATGGGAACATTGTCTTGCTGGCGGTCGCCCTGAGCGCACTCGATCCGGTCAAAAGACTTTTTAGCGGCATCCATCGCGGGGTTGATGACACTGATAAGACCTTCCGGCGCAACGTCCAGCTCGTAAACGTGGGCGAGCACTTTCTTCTGGCCCGCATCAAGGTTTCGCAGAAAGGCGTGGAGCGGTTCGGCCAGGCTTGCAGACTCGATCGTCTTGCTTACGACTTGAAGGTAGTCCAGCCCGCGCGCTTTCAAATCTTTATGTTCCTCGCAGGAAGTATTGGCTTGCGCGTGGTATGGGGCAGCGCAGGCGACGATGGCGATAAATGCGTTGAGCAGTTTCTTTGGGTTCATTTTTTGGTGCCTCTCTCTTAGTGCTGTTTAAAGCAAGGAAGGTGCCGCGTTGGCACGCTGCTTGATTTCGGGCACCGCGCTTCGAGCCATTGGTATTTGCGCGTATTTTTGAGCGTAGTGATCTGCCGGGTGCACGGGTCCGGGCTGTGGGGTAGTCGCGCGAATGCTCTACTTGGAATTAGACAGCTGCATGCTATAATATAAGGGTAAACGGGGGATTCGTTCTTATGCGAGCCATTTTTATCTGTTCTGTGTTTCTGGCAACTGTATTCACCGGCGTATCGAGCGCTCGTGCCGCTGAAGAACCGCTTCCCAATGTCGTGGCTCCGATAAGCTGCTCGCATGAAGAGGCACCCAACGGCAATCCGGCGAAATGCATTTGTCCGCCCGGCTATAAATACTCCTGGCACAATCCCGGCAATTGCCACCGTGAAGGCCCGCCAAAGCAAATCTTGAGAGAGAAAAGCCCGCCAAAATATCTCGAGCCTTACAACTGTTCCAACGAGGAAACGCCCAGCGGGCATCCCGTACATTGCGAGTGCAAGCCCGGCTACGTCTACGTGGCCAGCGATGGCGAGCGCTGCGTGAACTTCAGCCCCGATGCCCTGGACGTCGATGGGCACAAGGTGGATGACGACGGACGCAAGCACCACCATGGTCTTGGCAGTTCCGATGACATCGAATCGGTTGAGAAGCGCAAGGCGGAGCCCGAGAAGCAGCCGGTTCGTTAACGCAGTTCTGTCCGGCGCGTTGGGGCATGCGTCCGCGATGGGCGGGTAGGTTTTAGCGCTTGCCGTTCCAGCCACTGCGTGAGCGCGCCCCTTCGGGAAGGCAGGCGGCGTGTGGGCTGGCTTCGTGCTATGATCTGGGCGTGATGACCACCTTGGCGCACAATCCGGCTTGCAACACGGCTTGCCGGGTTTGCCATTACAAAGATCTCGATTATCCGGCGCAGCTGGCGCGAAAGCAAAGCTGGGCCCGGGCCAAGCTTGCGCGCTGGTCAGATGTTTTGCGCGAGATCGTGCCGGCGCCCGAGGCTGACCGCTTGCAGTATCGCTCGAAGAGCTGGATGCGAAGCCAGGTGGGCGACGATGGCTCGCTTTCGTTTGGGTGGTTTCGCGGAATCCAGGTGCAAGGCAAGTGGCGCGATGAGTTTGTTTCGTGGGACACTTGCCCGATTCAAACCGCGGCCATTCAAGAGATGATCTGCCGGCTCAGGCAGGTGCTGGCCACGCAGGCGCCCGAATTTGCGCGCAACTCTTTGACAGGTGTTTGGCTGGGCAGCCCTCATGTGGTGGTCGTGGCTCGTCAGCCGATTTCTGAAGAGGTGAAAAAGCTGGACTGGCAGGCCATTCTGACGCCGCCGTTTGATCGCGTCTGGTTTCATCGCAATCCCCAGATCGAAAAAAAAGTATTTTCCAAAGGCGGCTCGATCGAGGCTCTGGCGCCCGGCCCCGAGGTGGAAGCGCTGCACCCGGTTCGCGCGTTTCGCCAGGTGGCCACCACGCTGCTGGCGCGCGCTCGGCGGCTTGCGGTGGAGTCGTTGCTGGCGCACCAGCCTGTTCTGGTCGTGGACTTGTATTGCGGTACGGGTGCGCTTTCTGGGTTGCTGCCGTCAAATGTTGGGTGGCTGGGCGCAGCGGCTGCGCGATCCTGGCGTGTTGGGCCATTTTACCCGGCCTTACGCACTTTACCTGAATCCACCGCGGTCGGGTCTTGGCGTTGAGGCACGCGAACTTTTACTGGACGTGATGAAAAAGAACCGGCCGGCCGGCGTGGTTTATCTTTCGTGCAGTGCTTCGAGCCTGGCACGTGATCTGGAATCATTTGAGGACGCGGGCTATCGTCCCCGAGTTCTGCAGCCTTTTGATTTCTTTCCGCAGACGGAGCATTTTGAGACGCTGGCAGTGATGGAATCCGTTTGGGTTTAGGCAATCCCGCAACGAATATATCAGTACTACTCTTCGGGCGACGAGGCATCATGAAGTCATCACGAGGAGGTCTGTCATGAAACTTCAATCGGTCGGTTATGCTCTGGTTCTCGGTTTCGCGGCCTGGTCTCACACGGCGTTTGCGGCGGACGGAGATTCCCTGCCGCCGTCGCTGTTTGTGCAAACGATCGATTTTCATGCTCCTTCAGATCTGAACGCCTACTCGAACGACGGCGGTGGTACGCACTATCAGAGGATTTGGGGAGGGTTTTCTCACGCCGGTCTGGAGTGCGACGTATTTTTCTACTCCAAGGGCGATCCGAATGCCGGTCTTCCGAAGGCCACCGGAGTCATCGCTGCGACAGGTGAGAGTCATCTGTCTTACAATCCGGGGATGGAGGACGCAATCCTCGGCGTCAGCTATTCGCGATTTGTCCATATCCTTTTCAAGACCGCGGACGGTTCCGTTGACATCAGCTGCCAGAGGTTCAGCCGTTCGAAGGAGGACGCGAAGATCACGATCAACGACATCAACGCCGCCTTCGACGGACAGCTCGTGGTCGGCGCCACCCGCGACGAGATGGCGATGAGGGTCGCGTCGACCTTCACCGACATGGCCCTTGGCGGTTCGAACAAGTTTATTGCGTCGGCCGCCAAGATCGAGGCAGCCGGTGTCGCCAAGGCGGTGAGCCAGGGCTCGGGCGGGACGGCAAGTATGAGCGGTCCAATCGCGGGCTCGGTGACGGCGGTCCATTAGCAAGTCAGAGAATAAGCAGCGTGCTGACGACTGAAAACATCAACGGGCGCCTCTCGAATACGCCGATCGACTGTTCGCGAAAGTTCACTCGCTCATCCGAGACTTCGAGCGGCCCGTTCGCGAGCGATGGTGGAGTGAAAGTCGTGCCATACGCCGGTGGCGACAGCTGCGGTGCCGCTTCCAAGCCCAAAGTCGGCACGGTCGCCGCGAAGTGATTTCCGAGGCGTTCGACTCATTGCGCTTCGTTCTCTCGGGCGAGTAGCCACGCTTTTAGGCTAGCGCCGCGGCCGCAGCCCATCCAGCTGTGACACCAAGGCCTTATCCCGCTCAGTAACCAGGTTGATCACCAGCCCTTTGCGTCCTGCACGCGCTGTGCGCCCCACGCGGTGCAGGTAGTTGTCCATCTCCTTGGGCAGGTGGTAGTTGATGACCCGGCCCACGTGCTCGAGGTCCAGGCCTCGTGACGCCAGGTCAGTCGAGATGAGCAGCTCGATTTTACCGTCGCGAAAAGCTTTGAGGTTCGCGCGGCGTTCGATCTTGTCCATCTCGCCGCGGTAAATGGCGCAGGTGTGGCCTTTGTCTTTGAGCGACTCGGCCAAGGTGTCGCACTGTTCACGAGTATTGGTAAAAATAAGGGTGCCGCCGGGCACGGGGCTGGCGAGCAGGGTTTCGAGCAGCGGAAAACGCTTGCCGTCAATGACCTTGCGGTTTTCGGTAATCAGGCTGGCCACCACTTTGTGGCTGCCCTGGCTGCGAATGACTTCAGCGCCCGCGAACAGCTTGGCCATCAATGATTCGACCGCGGGCGATACGGTGGCCGAAAACAGGGCCAGCTGCCGCTCGGGCGGGCAGACCCCCACGATGTGTTGGGCGTCAGGCAAAAAACCCTGATCCAGCATCTGGTCGGCCTCGTCGAAAATCAGGATCTGAACATCGCCAAGACTTACCAGTCCGCGATCAAGCAAACGTACCAGGCGTCCGGGCGTGGCCACCAGTACCTCGAAAGACCCGAGCAGGTTTTTCTTGGCCACCTCGGGCGTGGTGCCGCCAAGCACGGTACGCACCCGAAGGCGCGTGGCATGAGTGAAGATTTTGAAAACCTTTGAAACCTGCTCGCCCAGCTCGCGCGTGGGTACCATCACCACTGCGCGTGGCTGGCTGTCGACGGTCACGGGCTGGCCCTTGTTTTCGAGTGACTTCATGAGATTTAGTACGGGCAACGCGTAAGCCAGGGTTTTACCGCTGCCGGTTTCGGCCACGCCGACCACCGAGCGCCCTTCGAGAAGGGCAGGAGTCGCGCGCGACTGGATTTCAGTGGGCGTGACCAGGCCTTTTTCGGCCAGGGTACCTTGCAGGGATGCTAAAAGCTTGAAGCCGGCAAATGAATTCATAGGGGCTTCCTATCGTAAAAATCAGTCAGATACTGCATTAATCTTCGCGGTTTTGGGCGCGCCTGGCTGCGGCTTCAGCCGCCCGGTCCTCGGCCAGGGCTGCCCGGGTGGTGATTCGCAGCACGTTGCCGTTGCGTTCGGCCACGAGGCGATAGGATTGCAGAATTACGTCCAGAGCCTGATCCCAGGGCACGTCGTTGAGGTTGAGCAAAGCCTTGCCCTGCACCCGATCTGACAAAACAATATTGAATTCGCTTGCTTCGCTGATCAGTAAAAAAATCTGTGCCAGCTCGATGTCCTTGGCCTGAATGGTGATTCGCTTGCCCCGGTATACCTTCGTTTGCTGGGCTTTCACGAACGCATCAAGAGAATCAGCGGCCGCGGCCGGGCTGGTCGCGGGTAGCAGCAGCAGAAGCAGGGCCGGCAACGGCGAAGGCATGCGCATCTCTGCATTCTAACCCATTTGTGCACGAAAGCCGTTGCCCAATTTCAAGCGGTCCGGACGGTGTTACTTCGCCTTGACCCGTTTTGGCTTGGGTGGCAGATAAGGCGCTTTTTTCTTGGGCGCCACGACCTTGTCCTCGGCGGATTTGTGTGCCGCCTGCCGGGCCACGCGATGGATTTCGATCACCTTCGCGACGGAAGGCGCGCGGGTTCCCAGGTATTGGCTCAGAGTTTTGGGATTGAAGGCCCGGGCGGGAGTGGGCTGTTTTTGGCCAGGGCTCATGGCGCTCGAATGGCCTGCCTTCACCAAGACAGCGTGCTGCAACGAGCGAAGCTCGGAGGCCGTGCGCGCAATGGCAACCGAGCCTTCGAGCGTGTGCAGCGTCGTGTGGTCATTGTCACCGCGTTCAACCACGAACTCGGTGCCGCGCACCCCCATGGCGCAGTTTCCGGCTTCGATCATGAAGGGCTCCTGAGTCGTGTAAATCTTGTTCACCAGAGCGTGCAGCATGCCTCTGATCAGGCCCAGCCGCGAGCTGCCGCGGGTGGCAACGGCGACGACTTCGCTGACGGAAACCTCGCTGTCGCTGGCAACCACGATTTCGCTGCCGTCTCGTAACGCGAGGGTTACCGTGACGTCGTGGCCGGTGACAACGTGGTCACCCGCCAGGATCGCCTCGCCCGCCGCGCCCTTGCGCGTGCCGTGGTCGCCCTTGATCTCGATCGTGGCGTTGGCTCCGTCCGCGCCACCATCGATGGTCTTCAGTGTTCCCAATGAGGTGGAATCGGCGTGAGCCCAGAGCATGGAAAGCAGCATGATTTTTAAAAGCATAAACTTACTCCCTGGTTTGCTTCAGTTGCCGCCGCACGGATGGGGGTCGAGCTGCACCAGCGCGCGATTGAAATCCAGGCTGGGCGCCTGCGAGCTCGTGAAAAGTTTTTTGAGCGGCTTATAGAACGTGCCGCCGTACCGGTCGAACTCGCCCTTCCAGGCGGCGCAGTCACGAATGCGCCCCACCACCGTACCGGTGCGGTCTTCGCCGTGGGCGCAATGGACGAACACGTTCGCTTTTTCATGCAGCCGATCCTGAATGAACTGCGAGGCCATGTTGAGCGAGTCGCGCATGGGAATCGTGACGTCGCGCTGCTGAGCGGCCGTGCGGCCGTGCGCGGGAACGTGAATGTGCACCGTTACGTTTTCGGGCATGGGTTCCTCGGTGGTCATGGGAATATT
>JACQAW010000356.1 GCA_016194725.1 Deltaproteobacteria bacterium | reverse complement strand
GCGATGATGCGAGGGAGAGTTGAAAATCCATTCCAGGAATCCCCAGCTTTTGACGACTCGGGTGTGGGTCAGGAAGCCCAAAGTGATTCCGATGACATGCGTCGCAATGATTTGTTCCGCCGAAAATCCGATGAGAGCCAGGGGCCAGTAGATGCAAACGAAAAAGACCCGCTGCAAGGCGTGAGTTCGGATTGCCACGCTCATGTTGAGCTCGTGCGAGGAGTGGTGGACTCTGTGAAGCGTCCAAAGCCATGCGTTCCGGTGGCCGAAACGGTGTATAAGGTAAAATCCGAGATCAATGCCCAGGTACAGAGCAAGAAAGCTCTTCCAGCTCGTTCCAATCTGAAAAAACGCTACCTGGTTGAGCCGGCTATAAAGGTAATAATTCATGGGCAGGAAAGCGAACTCGGTAAAGAGCTCAATGGTAGTGGAGCCGATATTGATCAGGGAGTCATTCAAGGAATAGAAACGATTCCTCTGCATGCAGCAATACGCGACCTCGCCCGCGACAAACAGATAGACGAACAGAAAGAGGATCGGACGGATTGAATTTAAGAAATTAGGCCCATTCATTCAGTTCTTCTTTTGCAGCTGATCAGCAAGACACGCCGTTACTCGAACACTGCCAGTTCAGCACGGGCGCGAGCTGCTGCGGCGAGAAAGGCGCCAGGGGATTGACCGTCGGCATCTTCCATAGCGGGGTCGTGAAATCGTAACCCGTAAACGAGCCTTGGGTCTGCATCTGGGCGTTGGTCAGGGAAGTCACGCCGGCCACTACCGGCGCGGGCAAACCACCGGCGTCGTAGTAATAGCAATTGGCAATCGAGCCCCCGCTGGTCGCACCGACGAAAACCCAGGTCAGAGCACCCATATACGGCAGCCCATTCGTGGCCGAATAGGACGTGGCGATCGTACCCATGTTCAGGCCGATGAAGCCACCAACCTGGTTGGTTGCGTAGTTATAAGCACCGTGCACCTGCGACGTCGTGTACGAGTTGGCGACGCTGCCGTAGGAATTGACACCCACGGCGCCGCCCACGCGGGTCTGGCCGGTGATGGAGCCAGTGGCCGAGAAGCACTCTTGGATGGTGCCGTAATAGTTGTCGCCAGCGAGGCCACCGACCATGTCGTAGCCGTTGGCCGTCGCAGTCGTCGAAGACTGAGACAAATGGCCGGCGACGAGCCAGCCCGCAAGGCCTCCGACGCGATAGGTGCCGTTCACTACGCCATCCGTCGTGCAGTTCGCGGCTGTGCCGTCCAGCTCGCCCGCGAGCGCGCCGACATACTGGTAGCCCGTCACGTTGGCGTTGGTCATGCTCACGTTCGAAACCATGGCCCCGGAAAGGATCTGCTTGAAAAGGCCGACGTAGGTGTCGCTGGAGTTGTTGTAATAGAAATCCTGAATCTGAAACCCAGAGCCGTCATACTGCCCGCCGAAATTCGCGATCGGGTTAAAGGGATTGCCCGAGCCGCCAAGGCTGATGCTGACGGTCTGCAGATAGATCATGTTCGGCTGGTTGCGCACCTGGTCCAAATGGCTGCGGTCGCAGACCAGATATGGATCGCTCGAAGTCCCGGTGCCGCCACCAAAAGGCGTGGCCGTCGGAACGCAGACCGAGGCGGGCGACGGTGGCACGATGCATCCGCTGAGCAGCGAGATGGAGAGAACGAAAAGAACAACGCCAAACTTCGTACGAGTCATGAAAAGCTCCAAATCAATAAAATGAATTTAGTGATCCAGGGGATTAACATAACAATACTAAATTAGTCAAGTTAATTTGAGAGCTGTGTCACGCAGATGCTTCTAAGTCAGATTTCCGAGGCGGTGGCCTCTTTGGCGCAGCGTAGCCTTTGAGAATTTCACTTGGCGGGAACAACTTTGTCGGCCGGACGTGGCTTCTTTTTCGGTGGGTCGTCGGAGACGTCACCAATGGCTCCCGTCTCGGCGCCATTAAAAGCGACTTTGCGGTGCTTACACGCTTCGCATTGCGCGCATTGCCCGTCTTTTGCGCCCCCTTCTCCATAACCATTGCCCGCCATAGCGGGCAATGTCGCCGTCGTCAAAACCACAAAAATGGAAAATAATATCCATCGCAGATCGCAAATCATTTCATATCCCCCTTTACAGCCCCGAGAAGGTTGCCTGGTCAATGAGCGCCTTTACCCTGGTGAACTCTATTGCAAGTGAATACGCGTTTTCCGCGGTACTCGTGCCCTTTAGGTCCTTGATTTTACCGAGATCGTCATATTGCATCGTTACCGTCCCAAGCTTCGCATCGGCGATCTCGATCGGCAGTGAGTGTTCGTTGTATTTGACTTTCATCGCAATGCCACGTGGCGGATCGACCAAAGCAAGCAAATGTCCAGTCGCATCATGGAGCAGGCGAACCTGATCTCCCTCTGAGGTCGTAAGTGTGGAAAGCGAGCCGCGCGAATCATAATCAAAGGAAGTTGAGACCGGCTTGGCGTTGCTGTCTTTCACCGAACGCACGATTTTTGAGACCAGCCCAGTCCCTTCCTTGTAAGAAAACTCGAAAATCAGGGAACCCGTGAGTTTCTTAATCACCCGGCCCTGCGTATTGTATTGAAAACTCTCTTCGCCGTTAGCGCCGGCAGCGCGAAGCAATAATCCAGTATTGTCGTATTCCGCTACAGTCGTGGTTCCATTTTCCTTAATTGCCGTTTTCTTGAGCGTTTTCTGGCCCAATGAGGAAACTTGCTTCCAATATTCGTAGGTCCGCTCGGCCAGCAATGCGCCTTGCTTGCTTTTTGTCGTATGTTTGACGACAAGGTGGTTTGGGTCCGAAGGATCCCGCGCGTACGTGAAATTTTTCAAAGCGCCGTCCTCTTCGAGGACCCACTTCACGTTCTGGTTCAAGGTTTTGTCGTAATAACCGATCTGATGCAAAACTCTGTTTCCATTCTTCACTTCGGTCAATAGATGCTGCCCATCGACGCTATATCGAAAACCATAGGCATTTCCTGCGCGATCCTGGCTCGCGATCAGATCTCCTTGTTCATTGTACTTGTAATTCAACGAGTGGGCCGCTTCGTCGGAAATATTTGAAACTCGTTCTTTGCCGTCGGCAAGTTTTGTGTAAGTGAACCGCAAGGAATGGAACTGGCTGTCGGTGAGCATGGTCGGGCGGTTGTTCTGGTCGTAACTGATATGGATGGCGCTGTTGTTGGCGTCCGTGATCCTGAAAAGCTGGCCGCTGTTGTTAAACCAGTGAATGACTCCGCCGTCCGCCTTGCGGGCAAACCCTTTTCCGGTTTTGGTGATGAACTGAAAACCATCAGCGGTTGAAACGAACTGCGTGCCATCGGCGATCGTCTTGTCCGTCACCTTTCCCGCGCCGCGAAACCGCAGCCACTCGCGGTCGCGAAAACTGGCGTCCGCCTTGAGCCGTGCTTTATAATCGTCAAGGTAATGGCCCCCGAGCCCAGACGATGAGTTGCTGCGGGCGGCCTCGGCGATGAGCTCAGCGGCTTGATCTACAGAAAGCGTCTTGGGATTCACCGGCAGAAACCTGTTTTCCAGGCCTCCGCCGGTCTCATGGATAACGATGCTTCCATCGGGCGACAGCGAGAGCGACGTCTCGAGCAAGCTGCTCCAGCGCCACCCAAAGATTCCCTCGTGGATGCTCTTTGAATTGTAAAATCTCTCGATATTGAATTCCAAGGCCGGCGCCAATGGAACGCGTAAATCGACATAGCTGACGAAGTAGTTGCCGTTTTCCGGCCGAACCATCGCATAAGAAGGCGATATGAGGCCCTGAATCGCGAAAAACAAGCCAAAGACGGCTATCGTGTATTTTCCCACCGTAATCCCCTTACTCGATGATGTCAGAGGTGGCGAGCTTGCCGATGTCACTCGC
>JACQAW010000330.1 GCA_016194725.1 Deltaproteobacteria bacterium | reverse complement strand
TGAATGGCGGCAATGTAAACCAGGCCAATGACGACGGGAAACGCTCGTCGTTGCATCGTGCGACTGGGCAGCACGAGCTCTTTTATTTTTGCTACGGTCATTTTATTGGGTTAAACGAGTGCGGATGCGGATTCAAGTGGTTTTTCCGATTTTTTCCCTGTTAATCGCATCCAGCGCGCCTGCCGCGACGAGCTGTTTTGACTTCGAAACCAAAATCGTCAAGCCACTCCACGCACCGATACCGCTGGTGGCCGGCGCAGATAAGACCGAAAGCGGCGAAACCACCGGTGGCCTCAACTGGGGGGCGCTGCGCGCAGCGGTAAACAAGCCCGTGAGTGTCTTGTACCGGCTGCTGCTTGACCATCACACTACCGCCAGCTCCCGGATTGACGAGATGAAGGTCGAAAAAATCACCAGCCCCAGCTACCTGAATCTTGAGCGGGTGAGCTTTCTCATAAAACCTTTTTTATTCGTAAAAGTCAGATGGACCGAGGAATGGGGTTTTGCGCTGGTCCAGGGCACGGCCGCCGACCCCGAAGAGCTCGTCGTTTCGTACCAAAAAACTGAGGGAACGTCCCATATTGAGCACTTGTGCGGAAACATGGTTCTGCGTAAGCTGACTGACAAATCCACCGACGTATTTCTGTACGAGGAAGCAAAGGCGACCGGCAGAAAACCGAAAGACACCATGGATGGTTTAATGGGTACCTTGAAGACCTTGCGCAAGTGAAGCCATAGGCAGGAAGAAAAATTGAAATGTTTTTGAGCCGCACCTTGAACAGTCTTTATGCCGCTACGATCGATCGCTCCAAATTTCGCGAAACCGCACAGCGAATCCTGGTGTTTGCGCTGCCCTTTTTCTATTGGGGTCGCGAGCGTCAGTGGTGGGGCTTTGTGTTCGTGGCGTTTGGACTGGTTACTCGCGCCTGGGGCGCCGGCTATCTGAAAAAAGATCAGTCCATGGCCGCTGGTGGCCCCTATCTGTTCGTGCGGCACCCGCTTTACCTGGGCTCCTGCCTTTTGGCGCTGGGCCTTATTATCACCCTTGATCATTGGATTGCCGCGGTTGTCTTGGGTGGCGTTACGTTTCTGACTTATTATCATACGATCCGGCACGAGGAAAAAAACCTGCGCGCGCGCTTTGGCACGCCCTATGTCAACTACTGCCGTCAGGTGGGACCGCTGTGGCCGAAACTTGGCGGCATGAAAAAGCTGGGGCGTTCGCTTGAAAAAGACGGGGCTTCGTTTTCGATCAAACAATATTTGAAGAACAAGGAATACGAATGCCTGATGGGCGTCGCGTTCGTATTCGTCATTCTTTATGCCGGAGCTGTCCGCTAATCTTTCAGCGCGGCACCTGCATCCAGCACACCGTTCGATGCCACCTTGCCGGTCAGGGTGGGTTCGACGCGTACGGTTTGTAGAATGCGGTTTTTTACCTGGGCATAGGTCCAGGTGGGGTGGTGCGATATCAAAAGCGCGGCGGCACCGGCTACTTGCGGCGTGGCCATCGAGGTGCCGTCCCACGGCGCCTTGCCCAGACCCGGAATTTCCATACTGTCTTCGTACTTGCCGCCGCTCGGGTACCCCTTGGGATCGCGAACCTCGGGCACCGTGCTGAAAGACTTTTCGCCGGGAGCCGCCAGGTGCACGCTTTTGGCTCCGAAATGCGTGAAGTTCGCCATCCGGCCTTTCTGGTCGCTTGCCGCCACGCTGATGATGTTGGCGACGTCAAAGCTTGCCGGATAGGTACGCTGGGCGGCATTGGTGTCGTTGTCGGCGTTTTTCTGATCTGACGGGCTTACGTTGCCGGCCGCCGCGATGAACAGCACGCCTTTGGCTTCGGCGCGCTGAATCGACTCTTTGAGAAGCTGGTCGTCGTCGCTCGCCCCGTCGCTTCCCCAGCTGGCTGAAATGACACGCGCGCCGTGCTGAGTGGCGTAGTCGATTGCCTTGATGCCGGCGGCTGTTTCGCCGCTGCCATCCTGGTTCAGCATGCGCAGGGCCATGATCGATACTTTTTTTGCCACGCCCGAAGTTCCCAGGCTGTTGTCGCCCGCCGCGCCCACGTTGCCCGCGCAGTGCGTGCCATGCCCGGGATTGCCCGCGCCGGTAAAGGCGTTGATGGGTGACGTGACGTCGTAGGGAAACGCGTCATTGTCGACGAAGTCCCAGCCGATGTTTTTAATGTTGGCGGGGTCGTGCCACATATTGGGTGCCAGATCTTCGTGGTTGTAGTCGACGCCGGTATCAATGACCGCCACTACCGTGTCGCGGCTGCCGGTTTCGATATCCCAGGCGGCTTTTACATTTGCCAGGTCCAGATCGGCATCTTGCGCCTGTAGAGGGTCGGGACCGCGAATCACGTCAGCAGGAGTTTTTAGCTCGGGCTTGGCAGGGGGGCTGGGGTCGTCTGCTTTAACAGGTGATTTTTCCGGAATAGTCGCGGGCTTTGGATTTGGTGTGGGCAGCAGGACCAGGGATTCAAGGGCCGCGTCACGCACTGCAAGTTCCTTATCCAGATACAGCTCAGCGCGATATCGAAAGTTGGGCTGAACCGATTCAACGTCTTTGCGCTGCCGCAGCCGGTCCAGCACGTCGCCATTTGGAATGTTGGCGGACTCGGGCTTGACCAGCGCGATATTTTGGTCGGGCACGGCCCACTCCACGTCGGCACCGCCCAGCTGATCGGAGA
>JACQAW010000329.1 GCA_016194725.1 Deltaproteobacteria bacterium | reverse complement strand
GGATTGTGGGTCGTCGTACCCGAATGCGGCGCATTACCAGAAACCCTGAATGGCTTTGAAAATGCGGTTTGCATTGCCACCGATGCCTTTCATCCCGCTTATATCGCCAGCGTGTGTCAAGAACGGCTCAAGGCCCCCCCGAAACCCGTGTCTGATATCTTTGTCGCGCGCTGGACCGACGAGGCGCGCTGGCGCGCATTACACGAGAAATTGCTTTTCCAAGTGGCCATGGGACGTATAGACAAGAACTCATGAAGTTGCTCTACGTCCTGCCATTCGGCCTGGGAATACGCGATCTGGCCACGACCGGTCAGCACAAGCGGCTGCTCGAGGAATATTGCGTAAACTACCTGCGCGAGTTCGACGAGGTCCTGATCTTGTCTTCGCTCGACGAGTCGTTGGCCGAATTTCGAAACGTCAAAGTGCCGGCTCGGGTCACCTTGCTGCCGAATCATCGCGGATTGCATCGCTATCTTTACGCCATGCTCGCGCCCTGGCTTCACTGGGCACGTCTCAAAGGCGTCACAGCCGTGCGGGTAAGCCAAACCACAGGCTCGCTGCCCGCGGCCTTCATGCGTTTCGCGCTGAAAAAACCCATCGTCATGACCTATGGGGCATCGGGATTACACGAACGCATCGGCCGTGGTGCCGCCGATTACTGGATCGCCTCGACCGACGAGCTCGCCTCGCACATCCAGCATCGGCATCGCGTCAGCCGCGAGAACATTTTTCTTATTCCCAACGGCGTGAATCTGGCTGCTTTCGCCTCGCAATCCCGTGCCGAGGCCGATGACGAGGATCTACGATCTTTGATATTCGTTGGCAGATTTGAAAGCCCCGAAAATCTGTTCTTTCTGCTCGACTGCGTCAGCGCGACCGCCGATCGGCTGCAGACCCATCTCAAGTTAACCTTGGTTGGCGAAGGCAGCCAACGCGCTGCCCTGGCCGCGCGAAAGATCTCGCCTCTGCTCAAACTCGAGCTGCTCGCACCGCTGCCACCGACGCAGCTCGCGGGACTTTTCGACGAGTCCCAGCTATTCGTCACCGCCAGCCTGAACGAGCTGCAGCCGAAATTCCTGCTCCAAGCCATGGCGGCGGGCTTGCCTGCGCTGGGCCGCGAGGCCATGGGAACCACCGTGTTATTGAAAAGCGCTGGGCAGTTCGTTTTCAATGATGTGGATAGCTTCGTGGATAACTTTCGCAAGCTGACCCATTCCGAAGTCCGCGCCCGCGCCTCGACTGCAGCCCGCACGCTGGTACAGCGCGATTTTGACCTCGAAAAAAATCTGGTGCTCGAAACCGAACTTCTGGCCCGGCTGGGCCGCCAGCCGACCTCTAAGCCGACTTTCGCTTAAGTACGACGATGGGATAGGCCCCCAAGCGAGTAAGCATTTCGGGAAAGCGTTTCTCAAGACCAAGCAGCGAACGAAACGCGAACCTGCCGATGAAGTTGTCGGGAATGAGCCGTTTGGAATCCTGGGCGGTGAGTGCGCGCCACGGGTGCAGCTCGACCTCGCAGTCGTCTGAAAAACGCTGCCACCACGACAACGGATGCGCATGAAAATACAAGGGCTCGTCAGCAGAGCCTGAGCGTCCGGTAATTTTGCGCTTCACCACGGCGAGTAGACGGTCTGGATTCGAATAGACAATCACGACGCGATGTCCGGGCTTGCTGACCCGTACCAGCTGCCGCACGGCGGCCTCTTGCTGCTCGCGCGCGATGTGATAAATCGTATGCAGGCTGACCACGGCATCGAAATGCGCATCGGGAAACGGCAGCTCCAGAATGCTGGCGCGCACATATTCGCCTTTTTCACCCAGCTTGGCGCGGGCCTGATCGAGCGCCTTTTGCGAAAGGTCGACGCACACCCGTTTTTTAAAGCCCCGCGAGTATTCGAGGTACTCGGGGTACTGAATCGGACCCGAGGCGGCATCCAGAAAAAGTTCGCCGCTGGCCGGCAGAAACTCCAAAAGCTTCGAACGACAGGCTGCGACGTAATCGCGGGCACAGGGGCGCAGGTCTTCCCAGAGCTGTGCGTCACTGCTGTTGCCAGCGGTATCCGCATCCCAGCCCTTGCCCTCATAAAAATTGCGGACATTCTCTTCCGCTGATAGATCCCTTTTCATAGACTTGCGAAACCATATTCCACGATGGATGGATCAGAAAGTATGAAATTCACAAAAATGGCGCTCAAAGGCGCTTATCTTGTCGAAGTTGAGCGTTTTTCCGATGAACGGGGCTTTTTTGGGCGAACTTTTTGCAGCCGTGAGTTCGAAGCCCAGGGCCTGAACCCGGCGCTGGTTCAATGCAGCACCTCGTACAATTCAAAAAAGGGCACCCTGCGCGGCATGCACTTTCAGACGGCCCCTTTTCAGGAAGCCAAGCTCGTCCGCTGCACCATGGGCGCGGCTTACGACGTCATTGTCGACCTAAGACCCGGGTCGCCGACTTACCAGAAATGGGTCGGTACCGAGATTACGGCGGAAAACCGCATCGCACTTTATATTCCCGAGGGTTTTGCGCATGGCTTTCTGACCTTGGAAGACCGAACCGAAATTTTTTACCAGATGTCGCAGTACTGGTCGCTGCCCCACGGCGCGGGCGTGCGCTGGGATGACCCGGCCTTTGCGATCAAGTGGCCGGCAAAGCCCTTGATCCTGTCACCCAAGGATGCGACTTACCCGAACGTGGAAAGTTAAAGGCGGACAATGCGGCGGCAATGCTCGAGCAGATGCGCGACGCTGTCTTCGAAGGAATACTTTGGCTTCCAGCCCGTCTGCTTTTCGAATTTGGAAACGTCAGGCACTTGAAGCGTGACGTCCGACGGACGCAGCAGCGCGGGATCCACGCGCGAGGGAATGTCGCGTTTTGCCAGCTTCTTGAGCAGGTCCAGAAACTCGCCCACCTTCATGACCGTGTTGCCGCCGATGTTATAGGCCTCACCAAACTGGCACCGCGCCATTGCCACCCAGTACGACTCCATCGCATCGCGAACGTCGATGATGGTGCGCACCGAATCGAGGTTGCCGTGCAGCAGCTCGGTCTGCAGTCCGGCCTCGATGCGCGCCACCTGCGTGGCAAATGAGGTCGCGAACAGATCGCGCCGGCGCGGGTTAAGATAGGCGAACATGCGGGTGCGCATGACCTTCATGCCGTAACTCAGAAAATAAGACTGGCATAGGAGGTCCTGCGTTACCTTCGACACGGCATAAGGGCTCGCGGGCCGAATCGGGCACTCTTCGGTGATGGGTACGTTTTTCGGATCGACCTGTCCGTAAACCTCGGACGTGCTGCAAAGCTGCAGCACCGGATCGATTCCCGCCAGGCGAATGCCCTCGAGAAGATTCGCCGTGCCCATGATGTTGTTTTCCAATACGGCCAGCGGGGTCGTGAACGAGGCCCGCACGTTGGCATGTGAGGCCAGATGAAAGATGCCATCGGGCTTTGCCGTTTTCAGGGTATTGGTCACCGAGCTCAGATCACCCAGGTCGCACTCGTGAACCGTGACCTTTTTGGAAATAGCGCCAAGGTTATCGTGGGTCGTCGTGCTGTGCCAGCGGGCGATGCCGTGCACTTCCACGTC
>JACQAW010000333.1 GCA_016194725.1 Deltaproteobacteria bacterium | reverse complement strand
CTATATCATTGGATGCGAGCCAATTCCGGCAGCTTCGCTAAAACACTGCCTTTCGCTATTCACAATATCGGTGGCATCGCAAACCTTACCTACATTACCCGCAATCAGCGACGAATAATCGCGTTCGACACGGGCCCGGGAAACGCCCTCATCGATATGGCCGCCGAACGCGTTACCAACGATCGCATGAAATTTGACAAGGACGGAAAACTTGCCGCGTCGGCGCTTCAGTCCATCGACTGGCGCACCATTGAAAGCCTTGGCAAGCATTCCTTTTTTCGGGCGCCCCCCCCAAAAAGCACTGGGCGCGAGCTCTTCAGCGCCGCTTTTCTGCGGCGTATTCCGGGACGCGGACCAGCACTGGTTGCAAACGCCACGGCCCTGACGGCTCATACGATGGCAAAAGCGCACGTCGAATTTATTCTCAAGAAGGGGCGCGTTCTCAACGGTATTTTTGCCGCCGGAGGCGGCGCACGCAATCCGACTCTCTTGCGCCTCTTTTCCAGGGAAATCGCGCGACTCAGCGGCGAGGAAATTCCAATCGGTGTCCTGCCAGATACCTTTGCCCCCGCACAATATCTCGAGGCGATGGCCTTTGCGCGCCTTGGTTACGAGGCGCTAAAGGGCAATGCCGTGAGCATGGCCATTGTTACTGGGGCGGTTGAAGATGCCTTTGGCGCGGGAATATTTCCGGGCGAAAACTACCGCCGAATCCTAAAGCGACTCGACCTGACTTGACAGCACCAGCGCGTTCCGCGTTGGAATTTTCATCCCGGGCGGCGGCGGCTCGATGCCGATGAATCGTGGGCCAAAAACAGCCCCGTGGGCGGCCCACTCGGACTGCACGCCTGTCATCACGACCGGATGACTCAGTCCGGGCTTGCCGGCATTGCGGCTCCAGCTGCGAGGTACCCAGCAGCCCACAGCGTCCTCCCGCATTTTTACCTCGATAAGCTCGCGGGCTCTGGGTAACTTGTGCACCAGCTCGAATTGCGCGGCCGCATAAGTGGCAACCGAACCCGTGTCGAACCATTCCAAATCCTCGTGGAATGCAAAAAGACGCCCCTCTTTTACCAGAGGTTCGAGCAACGAGGGCCTAAGCTCGCTTACTCCCTGAGGCAGGCGCGCGAGCAGTTCGGGCTCGAACAGGTAGCCGCCGGTAAACATGATTCCTCGGTCGCTTTTTTCTCCAAGCGCGGTAACGCGACCATCGGCCGCGACCTGAATATTCGTATAAGGCTCAGCCGAATTCGCGAACGACCGCACATGCAATGTAATCAGCGCCTTGCTGGCGCGATGAAATTCAGCCATGCGGGTCCAGGCCGGAAAACAAATGCAGTCGCCATTGCAAACCGCGAGCAAATCCGAGCCGATCCAATCCGAAAGCTTGGCCAACGCCCCTGATGAGCCGAGGACCTGCGCCGACTCGTCGCTATATTTAAACGGAATACCGCTGAACCGCTTCAGCTCGGCATCTTCGGCAGCGGCACGCATGGTGTCGGGGGCATGACTCACATTGAGCATGTAGGACTGAATTCTAAGTTCGGATTTCAGGTGCCAGGCGCCATACCAGAATGCCGGTATTCCAACCACCGGCAGGCTCGGCTTCGCCCTGTTCAAGGTCAGCGGACGCAGGCGCGTACCCAGGCCTGCGGCCAGCACCAATGCCTTCACTCGCGCTCACCTAAAAATAGTAATAGCGGAAGAGCAAGCATCGCAGCTCCTCGAGCTCGGGAAACTTGAGCAGGTTTCTTCGAATGTTCTCGAAAGTATTTCCGATGAACTTCAGATAGCGAACGTCCTGGCGCTTCATGTAAAAAGAGGCAAAGGAACCGATTGCCTTGAAGTTCCGCTGAATGGACATCAGATCGAATACCCGCACGAACTCCTTGCGGTTCTCTTTAACCCCTTCGGCCTTTTCCTTGGCGCGCAGATAGTAATCGACGAGTTCGTAAACAACGTCCTCTTCCAGCTGATAATAGGAATCGCGCAGCAGCGAGGCCAGGTCGTACTGAGGGCAGCCCAGGCGCGCGTCCTGAAAGTCGATCATGTAGAGGTCGTTGCCCTTCACCATGACGTTGCGCCCGTGATAGTCGCGATGCGTGAAATACCACTCCTGCGAAGCCAGCCGTTTGCAGATCATCTTGAAGTAAGTTTCAACGGTCTTATTCTCCTTGGCGGGAATATTGCGCGCGAGCGCTCCGTTGTAAAAATGGGCGAGCGTGAAGCCCACCTCCCACATCAGTTTTTCCTCGTCGAAATACAAACCATAAGCGTCAATTGGCGCCGTGGTTTTCGTGGCGATAACCTGCATATTGAGCACCAGGTCGATCGCCCGCTTGAACCACACCAGTTGGTCGCGCTTTTTCGATACGCGCTCCAGCCGCTTGAGCAGCGTTTCGTCGCCGAGGTCGGACAGCAAAATCATGCCTTGCCTGGATTCAACATCGATAATTTGCGGCACATTCACGCCAACGCGGCTCAGATGACGCTGCACCTGAATAAATGGCAACTGCTCGCCCACGTCGCCAAACGCCTGCATTTTCATGGCAATGAACGACGAGTTGCGCGTTCGTACTCGAAAATACCTGCGTGTCGAGGCATCACCTGGAATTGGCGTCACCGCCACTGAGCGGCCCAGGCGTGCAACCCAGGTGCGCACAAGCGCGTCTTCGGACTCACGGGCCGCCTGCGCATCACGGGCCGCGGGGGTTTCGCGATTCGCCGTTGCGCGTGCCGCTCTAACCGGGACCATTCTCGTTTTCAAATCGAGGTTCACCTATATGCTCTTTTTCCTGGTCTTGGCCTTCTTGAATACGAGGCGCGATTGCAGTTCCTCGAAGGCAGGACTCTTTACAATAGGATTACGCACCGGGGATAATTTCGCAACCTCCTCGCGCGCCGAAACGAGACGTTCGTCGGAGTCTGGTAGAATTTTGCCGAGCGCACGCATTTGAACCTCAAAAGGCGGGGTCGTCCATCGCTGAACCAATGTCACGGCCCCTCGAGGATCGTATTTTGCCGCGTACATCAGCTTTACGCCTTCTTGTTCGGCTTTGAGATAAGTGAAGCTTCCGAAGTCAAACAACCCCCCCGCGTCAAACCAGCCACTCTCCAGATAGTTGCGGGGCAAAGACGCAGGTGTTCCCGGCAATCCTTCAAGATTGGCAAGATTATGGGCTGTGACATGGTCTCTGACACATGCGAGTTGCGCGGCCAGCAGGAAGGCGAGCTCGTTTTCATACAGCACCGCGGAAAGTGCGCCCCGGGAAATATAGACTGCCTTTCCCAAGCCAGGTGCAAGGTACGGGGTCGCCGTGGCCAACAGGCGAATGTGCGCGCCCTTGAGCTCCTTGGCGGATTCTGAGTCCGCTTCCGCAATGCGATTGATCATGGCGTTGGGAATACGCTCCGCCGGCGTGTCCTTCCATTCCCCAAAAACCCTCATAAGATTCCTGTCGAGCCGGCTTGCTAGTGGCGCTTCGTGGTCGGGCTGCATGATTTGCTGCTGAGCGTTCTGAGTTGGCGTGGACCCACACGACGTCAGACCTACACCCAATAAAAGAACGATCGCGAAATCCATACTGATGTTGCGCATGCTCATCACAAATAACAAACGCTCGTGCCCCGCGCAACCGCCAGACGTATTTTGTCTTGATAAAAGCGGCTCTCTTCGACATGCTTTCCGCGTAATCACACTTATATGGATATGGGGGATAGAGAGTATGAAAATTAAACTTTTCGTAATGGGAATTATCATGTCGGCCGTCGCAGGAAGCGCACAGGCGAACATCGTAACGATCGAACAGATCAATACGCAACAGCTCATGACGTCGGTAGCGACCATGGCGCTCATCAACTGGAAAGTTGGCGATATGCAGGACTCCAAGGTCAGCCTGAGCTTGGGCATGGAAGGTACCATGCACAAGGAAGCGACCAAGGAAGAAGGCAACGGCATCTGGATCAAGAACGTACTTACGCTGCCAATCCAGAGCGACACGCAGGAGCTGCTCATCGACCGCACCTCGGGCAAGACGCTGAAGTACGTGCATAACGGAAAAGAAGAACAAATGCCTGAAAGCAACATTGAAATCATCGGCACCAAGAACGAAACCATCACGGTCCCTGCCGGCACTTTCAAGGTCACTCATGTCAGCGCGAAGAGCAAAGACGTGCAGGCGATTGAAATCTGGATGAACCCTCGCGATATTTCGCTTGATGGCGCAGCCAAGGAATTTCTGGACCAAGGCATGATCAAGATCACGCTCGAATTGACGTCTTTCAAGAAACAGTAATCGGGTAGGAGCCCGATTACGGGTACCGCAGCGTCGGTCATGAGACAGTTTGCTCGCGTGAAGCTCGCAAAAGCGAGGAACCCCTAATTGTCTCCGTGCTATTTTTTCGCCGCGGGTGCCGGGAGACCGGCACTCGCGGGCGCTCGGGGCGCCGCAAGTGCACTCAAACCACCCGGCTTCAAAGCTCCCTTGCCAGCATTAGCCCCGTTGTTCGCGGGGTCAGGCGCCGCTGCTGCAGCCGGTGCACCACCAGCCGGCGGTGTGGCGTCACCAAGTGGCGCACTACCACCACCGCCACGTTTTGCCTTGATTGCTTCCGCTTGAGCCTTTTCCTGCTCGGTAATCTGGTAATAAAGATAGAAGCCCGCATAGATGCGATTGGGGTTGTGGATCAGGCCCTTATTGTTGGCCCAGATCTTCTTCCACTTGCTGCGCTTGGCGTAGATGTCGTCGGCAATCGAAGCCAGCGTATCGCCGTGCTTGATCATATAAGGATCACCGTTCTTTTCGATAACCGCTTCGTTTTCCGGCTTCTCGTACTTAAGCTGCGTGCCCTTTTCAAGCTGACTTGCGCGCTTCAGCGTTTCCTTGTTCCAACCATATAAGTTTTTCCAATGTGCAATATCGCCGTAAAGCGTGAAGGCGATCTTCATCAAGGTATCGCCTTTGCGCACGGTATAGGTAAGCATGTCGCCGCTGCCTTTGAGTTCTGGCGCCGGCGCCTTCGGAGAGTCGTCGAATGGCTTGGAATCGTCGATTACCGGAAGTGCTTCCGCCGTGCTGCCTCCGTCTACCGGAGCGGTATCAGCATCTGGCGTGCCGTCGAGGGACTCGGCTCCCGCATCTTTTCGTTTCTTTCCGCAGCCGGTCATGCCTAAGGCAAAGGCCAGGATGACTACGGTGAACCATTTGACGTTCGATGGCATGGGCAGATTCTCCTTCACCTGCTTCTTCGGAGAATCCCAAATCAATCTTTAGCGAGCGGCAACAATTACCGAGTCGGCAGGAACAATTCCTTCTGATCGAGTTCCTGGAATATCTGACGGCCGACCTTTTCAAAGTCGGTTGGATTGTTCAGGAAGTCATAATTGTCGGAATCAACAACCAGCACCTTGCCGTGATGGTGCTGTTCGATCCATTCGTCATAATATCGATTGAGATTGGACAGATACGTGTCGCTGATGTTGGCCTCGTAGTCCCGGCCACGTCGGGCAATGTTGCTCTTGAGCCTGGGCAGGCTTTTGCGCAAATAGATCAGCAGATCCGGCGGAGTGAGGTGTTTGCACATCTCATTATAGAGGT
>JACQAW010000332.1 GCA_016194725.1 Deltaproteobacteria bacterium | reverse complement strand
GCTGGTTTGTTTTCCTGGCTTGCATGCGAGTCTTTCGCTCTCAGTCCTTAGAATTGAAAATAAATGAACTGCCGTGGCCTTGCCGCACCGCCGACGACCTTGAAATAAGTTATCACGATCAATGCGATAAAACAGGCATGGTAGGTGCTCCACCGAGCAAAGCTTCCCAGCTTGCCGAAAAACTGCCCCGAGTGCAGGCTGCGGATGATTTCGAGCAGCACGACCAGGATGATCGAAACCGCGACTGGCGCGGCCAGCGTGGCAGGGACAAGAGCGCCCCAGTCGAAGGGACGGCTGGCCTTGAAAAGATGGGTATAGATATATCGCGCGGTTTCCAGATCCGGGGCGCGGAAAAAGGTGAACGCAAGAATAATGATGTTGAAGGTCACCGCCACGTTGAGCCAACGGCTGAGTTTCAGGGCGCCTTTGATGCGAAGCGGGCCGCTAAGCCTGCCACACGCGTAGAGCACGCCGTTGAGCAGGCCGAAGATGGCCATATTCACCGTGCTGCCATGCCAGATTCCGCAAAGAAAAAAAACGAGCATCGCGTTGAAAATGCCACGAGCGCTTCCGGCAGCGCTGCCACCCAGCGGAATGTAGACATAATCACGCAGCCAGCTTGTCAACGACATGTGCCAGCGAGACCAGAACTCCGGAATGCTTGCGGCGAGGTAAGGGCTTTTGAAATTCTCGAGGAGTGAAAAACCCATGACCAAAGCCGACCCTCGCGCGATGTCGGTATAGCCCGAGAAATCATAGTAGAGTTGAATGGCGAATGCATACAGCGTGATCCATAGCGCCGGGCCCGAGTATTCGCGGGGCTGGCCATAGACGTGATTGACGATGATGGCGAACGTGTCAGCGACCAGGAGCTTCTTGAAAAAGCCGGTGGCCATGAGCACCAGCCCGCGCCACAGCCGCTGCTGGCTGAAGTCATGACGCTCGCGGAACTGCGCAATGAGGTGCTGAGGCCGCTCTATGGGTCCGGCGCAGAGCTGCGGGTAAAACATCACATAAAGCGCATAAATTCCCAGATGACGCTCGGCTTTCTGCCGGCCACGATACACTTCGATCGTGTAGCTCATCGATTGGAAAGTGTGAAACGAGAGCCCTAATGGAAAGATCCAGGGCGTGCCCGGCTTGAAAATGTGATTGTATTTGAAGGCGCACAGAAAACCCAGGTTCGACACCAGGCTAGTGACGAGCACCAAGGTGCGGCGCGTGCCCCTCAGCGGCTCAAGCAGGAGCCCGGCGCAGTAGTCGACCAGGATCAGCGTGGCCATGATGAAAATATATTTCGGGATGAACGCCATGTAGAAGGCGCAGCTTGCCGCAAGCAATACCGCCCAGCGCCAATCGTGGCGAGTGAGAAAATAAATGAGCGTCACCACCGGGAAGAAAGCAGCGAACTCGAGCGACACAAAGCTCATGGAATCATACTATTGTCGCCTTCTCTATTCTGCCAGCATATCTTATAATGGTCGGAACATGAAGCCCAGCGGTGGCAGCCCCATCGAAATTAGCAGCCGCTCTCGCCAACGCCTGCTCGCGCTTGCCGCTGTCACTGCCGGCATCATGGCGGCCCTGCTTTTGGTTTTTTCAGTCGAGCTGGGTTTTCGCCTGTTCATGACCGAAGAGCATGCGACGTGGCTTGAAGATTTCAATTGCCGGCAAAAGCATCCCTTTCTGGCAATTTGGTACAAGCCAGACTGCGCGACAACCTGGAAGCGAATTGAGCACGGCGAAACACTTTTTTCCTGCCGGTTTTCGACCGATCGTTTCGGAAGGCGCCGCACGCCGGATCCCGCGCCAACAGCCGATGGCGTCGCGCTGTTTTTCGGTGGGTCTGGCGTCCTGGGCGCGGGAGTGAACGACGGTAATACCCTTCCTGCCTATTTTCAACGATTCGCGCCCGGCTTTGCAGCCTACAATTACGGCGGCGGCGGATTCGGGCCCCAGCAGATGCTCGCCATGCTTACCAAGGCTGACGTGCGAGCCCAGATTACCCTGCCTCGATACCGACGCACGGTACTCATTTACGTGGTGACGGACATGATCTTCCCGGTGGCCATCGGCGCCATGGGGCCGTATCTCAGTTACGCGCGATATTTTCCTTATTACGAGCTTGGCGCTGACGGCACTCTGGTCGATCGCGGCAACTTCGCTTCGGGACGCTCACTGCGGTCAGGCCTCTACGACCTTATCGGTCAAAGCCATCTGGCCGGATATTTTCACGTCGACCTCTCGAAGACGTTATCTGATCACGACGTCGAAACAGCAGTCCGCATCATCGATGAGTCGCGGCGGCGCTTCAAGCGTGACTTCGACAGCGACGATTTTTATGTCATGATCTGGCCTGGCTCCGAGGTCTCAGTGCAAAAGCGGGCATTGAAGCTGTTTCAAGAGCGCAAATTCAGGATTTTGGATTATTCTGATATGCACTACGCCGAGACACCCGAGAATGTCGTGGGCGATGGGCACCCTGGACCACGGATCCAAGAGCGCTTCGCGGCCCGGCTGGCAAAGGATATCCTTCATGGGCCGAACTGACTCGATTCGCACTTGGCGAAATCGGAGGTAACTGACCTGCGCGAATCTTTTTGGAAATGCCCAGCAGGGCGAAGCAAGTCCAACTCGACAAACCGCGAAAAAAATTCGGATATGGTACGATCGTAAACAATGCTCATGCAAATGGGAGAAATGCATACTTCCGAGAACAGGGCGCACTTTGGATTGGGTAAAGAAGGTTGGGTTTGGACCAGCCAGAAATGGATAGCTGGTACTACTCCGACAGCACGGGCGGCGTCCATGGCCCCATGCCGGCAGCGCAGGTCGTTGAGCTTTTTTCCGCGGGCACAATTTCGGAAACGACTCTGGTCTGGCAGCACGGCTGGAGTAAATCGAAGCAGTTTTGCCACTCCGAACTGTTCCCAGCCAAGGCTGCCGTTGCATGCAAGGAGAACAAAACTCTCATTTACCTCGTAACGGCCGCTGCAGTCACTATGAGCTTTTTAGCCGAGCAGCTCTGGGTGACCGTCGATCTGGTCAGGCACCTTCACCTGTCTCATCTTTTCTGGTTTGCCGCTGCGATACTGGGTTACCTCAACACCGCAAGAAAACGGCTGACGGCTCCGCCGGAGCAGCCGACCCGGCCGGGCTCGGGCAGCCAGATGACGATTCAGCTTTGCGTGCTTCTCATCGTGGTCGGCATTGTCCTGGTCTGCGTGGCGCAGTTTCGTCCGCCTGTTCATTTTATCGATCTGGCACTCGACTCGCTGCGCTTTGGCGTTCCCCTGGCCAACCTTGCCATGTTCCTCGTTCCGTTACCCGCCACGCACGTGCAGCCACGCCGTGCCGCAGTCATCTACAGCTATTTCCTGCTTGGTTTCATGTTTTTTGCGTGCGGCGCGGAAGCAATATTGAACTCGTCGCTTTCGATTGATACCTGCAAACCGACATTTCATCGCGTTCAGATCGACGCGAAAAAGCTGCGGCGCCACGACGACGGCTCGAAATTTCATTCCTTCACCTACCGGCTCTGGGATACGGACGAAATCGCGAAAATCACGCCAGGCCTGCTGCCCAAGGCCCAGTTCGACAAAATCACGCCGGGGGTGGGTACCATGAGCGTGCTCACCTGCCCCGGGGCTTTCGGCTTTGACTGGATTGCCGGCGCGAAAGTCTTTGAGTAAGTGCTGGATTGACTTCGAACAAGTCCGGGTTGTGGCATCGTCGACTGCACAAGGCACTCTGATCATGAGCGTCCAGAAGTACGTCGACGAGCTTCCGGCAGGAAGCAGAGAAACAGAAGTTCTTTTCGGCCTTGAAGGCCAAGGCCCAGTCGCTGGTCAATCAAATCCACTGACAGCGACTTAGGCCACACGAGCCTTGCCAGGAATAAGCCGTTTTAACGCATTGCGCTTGCCGTTCCGGCCGGTTTACTGGCCCGATCGAATAGGCTCGCGCTGCCCTACTAAAGCGTGGAGACAACGCTCTTCTTCAGATAAAACCGTCCGCCGCCATCATTGGCGTATTGCCGATACCGGGCCGTGGGCGAAAAGTTGAAGCTCACATATCTCGGAAACGGAATTATCGAAGCGTCATTGGCCGGCTCCGTAAAAGCACGGACCTCGCCACCATTCCTGGCCAGAAAGTAATAACCCATGTCGATCAGAAACGCTTTTCCGGCATCGCCCTTGCCGATCGAACAGCCCAGGAGCCGAATCACCGCATTATCCGCAAAAAGCTCGCGAACGTCGGCCAGTCCTGCGCGATCATGGGCCAGCAAATCCGAGTCGGCGAAAATCCTGGAAACCACTCCCGGCTGGCCATGCGAATCCAGATTCATTTCCGTGATGCAGGCGCCCTTGCAGCTGGCACGAATTCCGCGAATTTTACTCAGCAGCTCGTCCAGCGAGCCCACCCGAAAAAAAGCGTTGCAGTGGTTAGGCAGAAGCCGGTGAAGAGGAACCGCCAGGTCAAGCGCCGTATCCCAGGCGTCGTCGGCATACTCCAATACGATCCGGTCTTTATCGATTACCGGATCGTGCTCCGAGGGCATGATCTGAATCGAATACGTGGCACACTTGCCACTGGCAAAGCCAGGCTGAGCGGAAAGCAGTAAAGCCAGGCCGGCCATCGCCAATGAGGAAAATCGCATCATCATACCGAAGCATTATAAAGCAAGACCAGTGCCGCTCCCGCGAGCCTGGCTCCCCAGCTAAATCAGCTTAGATTACAGTAAAGTCACTCCGGTTTCGAGCCCCCGGCAGAACTCAAAAGCTGTCGATTCGGTGGGCACTGCCTGGGACCCAGACGCGAAGCCGCCGTTTTTTTTCAAACGCACCGAAGAACCCCGGAGACGCCCGCGATTCGTAGACGAGCTGCGCCTGCGCCACCCGCACGGCGTGGAGCACGCGCGGGAGCTGGCCCGTCGAGACGGTAAGAACGGCAAGCGCCGCTGCAATCTGGATCAATTTGTCGATTCCCATAGGAACCTCTCTTTCTGTTGGTTTGTTGGGTTAGTTTTCTAGAAACGAGAAGGATGGATTTTAGGAAAGTGGCCCGAAAACCTTAGCCAGAGCAGATTTACGGGCAAAATAATAGCGGACAATTATGATTGGATAAGAAGCAACGCGGAAGCAAAAAAGAAGCAAACTCACGACATTTCGTGATCTTTCACGAATGATTCAGGAGAGAGCTGTCAGGCCCTCTTCTTTGATTTCAGACACTTACTGTTATTGGATTTTTGCGCTTTTTGCGGAAACGGTATCGAAAAAAATGGCGGGAGTGATGGGACTCGAACCCACGGTCTTCGCCGTGACAGGGCGACGTTGTAACCAACTCAACTACACCCCCGCGGTGTAGGACTCATTTTGTTAAATGAGAGACTCTTGTATAAGAGGCAGGGCTTGGGTGTCAAACCAAAAAAGGCCGATTCCCGTCAAGGGAATCGGCCTTTTTGGACTAAGAAGTCAGAGTGCGATTACTGAGCTTTCTTGGCTTCAGTTGCAGTCTTCTTCATGTGCTTTGCAGCATGCTTTGCCTTCTTTTCGGTCTTCTTGCTGGTCTTTTCGACCTTGGCAACAGGAGCGGTTTCAGCGGCTGGGGCAGCTGGAGCAGCATTGTCAGCAGCGAAAGCAACAAGAGAGGTCAAAGTGAGCACAGCGATCAAAGCGAAAAACTTCGTCATAATCAGATCTCCTGGTAAGGAACGTTTTTAAATGATGTGGTGAGTTAAAACAGATTCAGCCTAAAATAGGAAGCGTTCGTTTTGCGTACTCTTCGGTCAAAACCCGCTGCATTTCGCCCACAACAACCTGATAAATATAGTCAAGATTCGCCTCGTCCGACTTCGCCTTGTCATATAGCGCGACCGGATCAATGGGCTCCAGAATCTTGAAGGTCATTTTGGCCGGCAGTGGAATCAAGGCGGCCATGGCGGCGCCGGGTACCAACAATAATGGAAAAAAGGTTAGCATCCCGGTGGCCAGGCACCAGGCCAGAAAAATCGTGCGAAAAGTGACGGGCATGCCGTGCAGCCGGTATTTCTTTTTCAGGCCCAGGGCTTCGGCGATCTCTTCGCCCCGGTGCAAAATCACGTAACTTTCGTGGGCCCCGATGCTGACTATGGGCACTATGGGAACCCGGTTGCGCAGTGCCAGCTTGATGAAGCCTTTGCGGCCGAAGAAATCTACCTTGGCTCGCTCCTTAAAAGGGCGCATCGACTCCTTCTCGCCACCCGGGTACACGAGCAGTGAAAAGTCGCGGCGAAAGGCTTCGTCGGCGATTTCGGGATCGGCAGGAATGGCGCCTATGCGTGGCAGCGCCCAGCGAAAAAAGGCGTTGTTCAGCACTATGCCGTGCGCGAGCCCGGCTGCTTTGCGGGTTTCGCCGAAGCGCTGGCGCCAGGCGTGGAATACCATCAGCACCTCGAAGGTCAGCACGCCGTTGTGATTGCCCACATACAGGCCCTGGCCTTTGGGCACGTTGTCCCAGCCATCGATTTCGCACCTGAAATAATGCTTCCACAGCCCTTCCAAAAAGGGCGTCATGCGGCGGCTGAATTCCGGGTCTATGCCTCGGAACAAATCGGGGTCGAAGGTTTTTTTCATTTAACTTTTCGATCAGGATTCGCGAGGTGGCAAATCCAGCGATCCCTGCAGCGACAGGAATACGCGGCTGACCCGCGACTTCACCTCGGCCAGGGGCAGGCTTAGCGGTGGCGGCAGCAGGGTTTCCTCGTCGGCCCCATCCACAACCGGGCGCAGACTTTCGGCTGACGTAGCTGCAACAAGCGTGCGCCACTGTTTGGCGTTGGCTACCGACTGGGCCTGCCAGTTGTTGTGAAACAGAAAGCTCACCTCGGTGGACCGGTCGAGTAGCTGGGCGTACCGCTGGCGCAGCTCTTTGAGCTCGACCGCCGAGTACGAGTAGTCGTAGCGCGTGGCCGTGTTGCCCGACCACCAGGCTTCGGCGTTACGTCCATGCAGGCGCACCAGCACGCGGCTGGACGTGGCCACCACGGCGGGTGGCACCAGGCCGGGCAGGTTGGGCTCGTCCACGCACACAAAACCCAGGGCGTTTGCCGTAATCCACTGCATGGCCTCTTCGGTAAACCAGCTGGTGTGGCGAAAATCGAGCTGCAGCGGATTTTCGTCGGTAAAGCTGAGCGCGCTGGCCAGGGCCTGAATGTAATCCCGGTTCTCGGGCGTGTTTTTGAAGGCGTACGGAAACGTCGCCACCAGCCCCGCGAGCTTTCCGGCCTGCGCCAGCGGGTCGATCGCCTTGCGAAAATGTTTGGCCACGGTGAGCGCCAGGCCCACGTCGCCGCAATGGGTGAAGGTATTGTGAAGGCGCACGAAAATTTTCAGATCGGTTTTGATCTGAGCCGCGAAATGGGTCATGCGCTCGACATCGGGCATCTGGTGGGTGAACTGAGTCAGCTCGCAGACGTCGAAATTCTGCGCGTAAATATTGAACTGACGGCGCGGCGGCGTGCCGGCGGGATAGAAAATTCCCGCCCAGTCCCGATAACTGTATCCGACCGTACCTATACGCGGCTGCCCCATTGCATTAAGGGTAAGGTCATTGCTGACTTAAAACAACAACTACTTAAACGACCCGGGCTGCACGGGGCATTGTGACGCGCTCCGGACAGACACAAAAAAGCAAACTGCCGCGAGTACTCTACTCCACATCGTCAGTACCGCCGCGGGCCCATTGGCCGGTCAGCGCGCACTTCAGATAAGCCTTGATGTATGGCTCCAGATCACCCTCCAGAACCTTTTCGGCCTGTGACGAAACGTAGCCGGTGCGATGGTCTTTCACCATCTTGTACGGATGCAGGACGTACGAGCGAATCTGGCTGCCCCAGGCGATGTCTTTCTTGCCCGCCTCGACCGCATCCTGCTTGGCCATCTCGGCGGCCATGAGCTTGTCGTAGATTCGCGACTTTAATATCTTCATGGCCATGGCTTTGTTCTTGATCTGCGAGCGTTCGTTCTGGCAGGTCACCACCAGGCCCGTGGGGTAATGGGTCAACCGCACGGCGGAGTCGGTGGTGTTGACGCCCTGGCCGCCCTTGCCGCCCGAACGGTACATATCCACACGCAGGTCGGCATCCTTGATTTCGACTACGATCGTGTCGTCGATTTCGGGAGTGACGAAAACCGAGGCGAACGAGGTATGCCGGCGCGCATTGGAATCGAAGGGCGAAATTCGCACCAGGCGATGCACGCCAATTTCGGCTTTCAAAAACCCGAAAGCATTGTGGCCATTCACAATGAACGTGGCGCTCTTGATGCCCGCCGTTTCACCGTCGCTCACGTCGACCACTTCGGTTTTATATCCAGCTTGCTGGCAATAGCGCAGGTACATGCGAAACAGCATCGACGCCCAGTCCTGCGACTCCGTGCCGCCCGCGCCGGCGTTGACGTTGACAATGGCGTTCAGTCCATCCTGCTCGCCCGAGAGCATTTTCTGAAGCTCCAGGTCTTCGATGCGGGTTACCAGCGGCGCAAGGCCGGCGGCCACCTCTTGCAAAGCCGGCTCGTCGTTGAGCTCCTGCGAAAGGTCGTACAGGGCTTTCAGGTCTTCGAAGGCGCGATTGTTGATATCGAACTGGGTGAGCTCGTTTTCAAGTCGGCCTTTCTCTTTCAGAATGGCCTGGGCCTTTTGATTTTCGGTCCAGAACTCGGGCCTCGACGACAGGTCGGCGATTTCACTCAGCCGGGCAGTTTTTGCGGCGACGTCAAAGCGAACCTCGTAGGAAGTGGAGCTTGTCTCCGATAGTCTTTAAAGCCTCGCGAATTTCTGACGTGTTCATGCTCATAGGTATTTATCGTATTACCTTGCCACGCGTTGTGAGTCCAGTAGGACCTTTCTGGTTGCTTCTACCCAGCCCCATCCGAAACAAAACCCGGTCTTCCGCCATGGCCATTCGAATAGCCTCGGATCTGGATTTCTCGTGATCAAAACCCAGCAAATGCAGTAAACCGTGGGCAAGTAAAATTGCTGCTTCGCAGCGAACACCGTGCCCCTGCTCGCGCGCCTGCGCCTTGACCACCGGCACGCAAAGGACCAGGTCACCCAGAAAAATCAGCGGCGCAGTTGGTGTTCCTGAGCCGGCGCCCGGCTGCTCGAAGCTTAATACATCGGTCGGGCGGCGCTTTTGCCGATACTTGAAATTCAACGCCGCCATGCGACTCGCATTGACGCAGGATATCGACAGCACCACTTTCGAGCGCGGCGGAAGCAGCTTTTCGGCCCGCAGCTGATCGAGCAATTTTTGCGCGAGCGACGGTAAAGCCCATCCCACGGGTGCGGCGGTTAAGGTAATGCTGTCGGACTTTAAGATGTTGGGCATGCGGGCGCGCGATAGTAACCGTTCCCCAGACGAGTGCAAGAAAAACAGTTTTCGGCCCTGACGATTCCTTTCTTGTGGACCCGTCGGATCCCGACAAAGATAAGGCAATCAATTTTATCATTATACACATTTACCGAGATAATCAGGAGGCTTCTTTGACGATCAGAGCTAGCAGGTTTTTATTCGCCGCGGTTTTCGCGGCCAGTTCACTGGGTGCCATGGGTTGTAATCTCACGGGTGGCGTCGATAATGCCAAAGGCCACGACGAACTGGTGCTGGATGCGCAGGCCAAGATCGACACGGGCGACTGCGACGCCGCGGTTTCGATTCTGACCGGCATCACGCCGCAAGACAATCGCGTGCTGCAGATGACAGGCACCGCGCATCTTTGCCGCGCTGGCGCGACGGTCACCGTCGTTGAAGGCGCGCTTGGAAACTACAATACGGCGAGCCAGAATTTCACGGTCGTCGGCGTGCTGGCCAATAAGCTGGTGCCGACGGTAAAGAACGACACGGACGATAAAATCGTCGCGGCAGTCAACGCCTTCTCGAACATGGTGCAGACCGACGAAAAGTCGGTCTGGCTGGCCTACGCCAACATCGTACGCGCAGCGGGTTTGCTCGCAAAAGCGAGCTCAGACCATGTTTCGGTAAAACGTGCTGACGTTTCGGTAGCCGGGTGCATTGGCACCAACTGCACTCCTGGAGCTGCCTGCACGGCCGTCAACCTGAACGACGCCGATGCCAATAACCTCATCAACGCGCTGATCGCGGCCTCTGCCGCCGTCGGATCGGCCAGCTCAATCGGTGCCGCAAAAGACCTGGCAACGAGACTGGGAGCAAGCGCGGCGCAAACCGCGAACGGCGGCCGTTGCACGGCGGTTAATAATTTTCTTTCGATTTAAAAGGAAGGCTTAAAGATGTGTAAACCCATTTTTTCAATTCTAGCATTACTCATCGCGACTCAGACTTTCGCCACTGAAGAGGTCATGCGCATTTACAAGGGCGTACGCAGCCTGGGCATGGGCGGCGTCGTAACCACCACCGGCCGGTATGACGAAGCTCTGTTTGCCAATCCAGCCACGCAGCTGGAAGACGAGAACTGGAAACTTTCGATCCTAAGCGTCACCGGCGAAGTAAACGCTCATTTCGTCTCGGATGCCTCGAAGGTCAGCGCCGTGAAAAGCGCCCAGGGCAGCGATGCGATCCAGAAAATCTCTGACTCCGGCCTCGTGGGACGCAATGAGCACACGCGAGTTTCGATTCTCGCGCCAGGCTTTTACTCCCCGCATTTTTTCGGCGAGAATACCAGCCTTGCCTTTGGTCTGCTCATCGACGAGCAAACCGATCTGATGCTGCGCGGAAACGCGGACGTCGATGCGCAGGCCCTGGTGAACATCGGCCCGAACCTGGGCGTCGGCCACAAGTTCCTCGACGGCGCTCTGGATGTCGGCCTGAACACGCACGTTCTCTATCGCTTGTCGGGCGACCCCACGCTCAATGCGACGGCCTTTCTGGCCGGCCAGAAGCTGACTCTCAACAGCATCGCGGGACAGGGCATCGGCCTGGACTTCGATCTGGGGGCCTACTATACGATTCCCTGGAGCAACGGCATTCTCAAGAAGGTCGCGGTTGGCGCCTCGCTCAACAGCCTGATGCAGAGCACTTATCGCATCGCCGGCAGCACCATCATCAAGACGGTCACGGGCTCACCCTTCGGCAACGACCGCACGGCCAGCCTGGGCGTTCGCACCGATCTGCCTGACTTTCTGGTGACGTCCAATACGCTGTTTGCCATTGAGTTCCAGGATATCGGAACGACACGCCGTCTGGCTTCATTTTGGAAAAAACTGCATTTCGGCGCTGAAACGCACCTGCTCGTAAAGATGCTCAGCGTTCGCGCGGGCTTCAACGAAGGTTATCTGG
>JACQAW010000331.1 GCA_016194725.1 Deltaproteobacteria bacterium | reverse complement strand
GCTTTCGCGCGGCGGCCTGCGCATTTCTGCTGATGCCGCCTGACGGCGGCACTTGTCTTTTTCGCTGAAATCTGGGATGAGTCCCGCAGTCTGTAATGATGCAGGGCGTGAAAAATGGGACTCATCCTTATAATACTTCTGGCGATTGGAAATGCGCAGGCCGGCTCGGCCTGCACCAGCGTGCGCATCGAGGCGATGGCGCATATTCCAGTAGGCAATCAGGCCGACACCAACACCTGTTACGCCTTTGCCGGCGCGCAGCTGGTCGATGCCTGGCGCTTCAGTCATACTGACACGGGTGGCGACGCCAAATTCGAGCATCAGACCTCGCCGCTCACCGCGGCGCTCGACGCACGCGCAAGCGAGAGCGGCAACGATTCCATCGACAGCGGCCGCGCCTGCGAAGCCGTCGATGCCATTCGCAGCGCCGGGTCCTGCGACGACCGCGAAGTGCCCGCGGGCTTCAAGGAAAAAAATACCAGACCCGCCATCGCCACTCTGCGCGCGGCCTATGACAATGCCCATAAATTTTCAAAAGACGCCCACATGCAGGCGGCGCTGGTAGAAGAGGTTGAAACATTTTTGCGCGACACCGCGAAGGTGCCGGCCACGGCGATTCCGGGCTCGCACGAGCTGGAGCAGCTGCTCATTGAGCCGCACCCCGTGCCGTTCCTGCGCGCGATCATCGCACGCGGCTGCACGTCCGAACATCGCATGATGATCAAGCTGCCCAAGTGCACGACTTATCGGCCTACTCCGGTGAGCAGCGAGAAAGTGCTCGAAACCATTCAGCGCACGCTTGAGCAGGCCAATCCGCAGCCCGCGGCCGTAAGATACTGCTCGCAGGTCTTGAAGGCCGGGCGCCGCTTCACGGGCGGCGTGGTCGAGGGCAAGGCTTCGAAGGAATGCCGCAAACATGTTTCGCTGGTTATCGGACGTCGTGAAAACAAACTTAAAAGCGGTGTCACGCGCTGCCAGCTGCTGATTCGCAACTCCTGGGGCGTCAAAAGCAGGAAATATTCTTCGGACTGGGACGTCGAAGAAGGCAATATTTGGGTCGACTCCGACTCCCTGATTGCCAATGCTTACGGGGTCTCCTACTTGGAATAGTCAGGAGGCTCTAACCATGATCAAGGTGGTGGGCTCGATGGACGCAGTAGCGGGCTATCGAGCTCAAGCCGCCCTGCGCTGGTTGGCGCCGCTCCTGGGAAGTGTTTTCAGCATTTCAGCCACATTGAAGAATGAGGAATGCGCGCGCTGGAACCATTCGCGCGGATATCCGCCGTGGCCAATATAGACGAAGGGTACGCCGGCCGCGGTGGCCGACTTGAAGTCGTAAGGGCTGTCGCCCAGCGCGATGAGCTTGAGCCTGGTGCCCACGCGTTCTCGAAGGCTTGAGAAGGGCTCGGGTGTGGGTTTTCCGGCACCGGAGTCCTTTGAGGTGACGACCGTGTCGAAATAGCGGTCCAGCTTAAAGCGGGTCATCATGGCGCGGGCTTCGGCCGTGGTTGCCGAGGTCAGCGCGTGAAGCTTTCGTCCGCGCGCGTGCAGCTGCTGCAGCAGCTTGTGCACGCCGCTGAAGGGCTCAATCAAAGTTACGTATTTCTCGGTATAAATTTGGCCTGCGCGGTGGGCAATGCGTTGAGCGGTGTCGGGGTCGCGCAGCGCGAAGGCGAACTTTTCGACGATTTGCCGCCCGGGCAGTCCCAGCTGCAAGAAAAGAGACAGGTGCGGAAAGAATAGCTGCTCGCTTTCAATGGCATCCTGCCACGCCCACACGTGCGCCAGGTTGCTGTTGAGCAAGGTGCCGTCGACGTCAAAGGCCAGGTGCCCGAACTCGTGCCAGGGCGTGGCGGCATTACTAGAGGACCTCATCGCCTTCGCCTTTCCACAATACCGCCTGATAAGCGGTAATGGCGGCCACGGTTTTGAGGTCGATGATCTCCTGATTTAGTATCAGGCGGTTGAGCTCAGGCAGCGAAAACCAGCGCAAGGCGTCTGCCGCCTGGCGCTGCTGGCGAGTGAGCTGCACCAGAAATATCGTGAGCAGCTCGCTGCTGTAGCCGGGCGACGTGTAAAGGGCGGTTAATTTGCTGAGCTGGCGGGCCACAATGGGAAGACCCGTATTTTCGTAAAGCTCATTCCGCATTACGTCTTCAATGGCACGCCCGGGTACCAGAGTTCGGGCGGGAAGCTCAAAAAGCGTGCGGCCAATCGCAGGCCGATGGTGCGCCAGCAGCCCGACTTCGTTGTTTTCGTCGCTTTTGTCCAGAACCAGCGCGGCGCAGCTTCCATGGTGCCCGACGTATTCGAATGGCGTGTGGCGCGAGCTCATGTCCATGCAGTAAAGATCAAAAACGCGACTTTTGTAAATCAGCATTTCTGACCCCCTGACCAGCAGTGGTTGCAATGAGCATACCCACGGCCGCGGCCCACTTTTTTCACACTTGCCGCGTACTGGCGCTTAGGCTAAATCTTTCCAGCACTTTGTGGAGGTTCGAACGATGAGCGAAGCGGTTGCGATAGGCGTCAGTCCAAGTCATGGCAGCGACTTCAAAAAGCGCCGCGCGCTGAACTGGCTTACCCTGGGCTTTACCTATGCTGCCATGTACATGGGGCGGTATAATTTTTCTTTCGCAAACAAATCGCTTTCCAGCACCTATGGCTGGGATCATGCGCAGGTTGGCGCGATCATCAGCGCTGCTTCGTTGATTTATGGAATCTCGGCCATCTTCAATGGCCCTATTGCCGACAAACTTGGTGGCCGCAAGGCAATGCTTATTGGCGCGTCGGGCACCGTGGTATTCAATTTCCTGTTTGGCCTGGGTGCTTATCTGGGTTTTTTGGGCACCGGCCAGCTTCTGCTCGGGTACTTTGCCGGCGTTTGGGCTTTGAATTCCTATTTTCAGTCTTACAGCGCGCTTTCGCTCATCAAGGTGAATTCGGGCTGGTTTCATGTCAGCGAGCGCGGAGTTTTTTCCGCGATTTTTGGCAGCATGATTCAAAGCGGCCGGGCCCTGGTTTACATTATCGGCCCCGCGCTGGTGCTGGTGCTGCCCTGGCAATGGGTGTTTTTCGTGCCGTCGATGCTCGTGGCGCTGATGGCTTTTCTGACTTACCGGTTCGTCCAGAATAATCCCGAAGACACCGGGCATCCGCCGCTGGACGTAGCCGATGCTTCGAGCGGCGATTCCGACGAGGTCACCGTGTCGTACGTGCTGCGCAAGGTTTTCACCAATCCCGTGACGCTCACGATCGCCGGCGCTGAGTTTTGCACGGGGTTCGTGCGCCATGGCTTTGAGCAGTGGTTCCCGCGTTACATGCAGGAAGAGCAGC
>JACQAW010000382.1 GCA_016194725.1 Deltaproteobacteria bacterium | reverse complement strand
GCCGCGACGTCTCTGAAGCTTTCCAGCCGCAACATTACCGGCATTATGCCGCGCAGATTCACCGGGCGGCGCTGGACGCGGCCGCGCGCCTGGCCCATGACTCCGAGGTCGATCTGGAAGCCGAGATGCTCAAGCTCTCGCTCGACATCATAGGCAAGACTCTTTTTTCGGTGAACCTGCTCGATCAGGCCAATGAGCTCAGCCGTGCCGTGGCCGAGATATTGCGGCATCTGACGGCAAGGATTCAAAATCCGCTCAGCTTGGGCCTGGGTGGCACCCGTGCGGCGGTACGGCTTCTCGATACCATGATCTTCAAGATGATCGAAGCGCGCCGCGTGCAGCATTCGCCGCCGCCCGATCTGCTGACCAGCCTGGTGCGACTCGAGCTGAGCACGCTTGAGATTCGCGACGCGCTGATGAATCTGTTTGTCGCCGGCCACGAAACCAGCGGAACCTCGCTGGCCTGGACGCTGTACCTGCTCGCCACGCACCCGGCACCCCTGGCTCGCCTGCAAGCCGAGGTGCGCGAACGCATAGGCAGCCGCGAGGTGAATCTCGAAGCCGCGGGACAACTGCCCTATACGCTGCAGACGATCAAGGAATCGATGCGACTTTATCCACCTGTGCATAGCCTGGGCCGCCAGGCGCGGCGCGCGGTGCGCATAGGCCGGCATGAGCTCAAACGCGGGGCGCTGGTGGTGGTGAGCACCTATCTTCTGCAGCGGCGAGAGGACTATTTCTCGGAACCGCTGCTCTTCAAACCGGAGCGCTTTGAAACTCAGGCCGAGGCGGTTATTCCGAAAAACGCTTACCTGCCTTTCGGGCTGGGCGCGCGCGCGTGCATTGGCAAACACTTTGCCCTGCTCCAGGCCCAGATCATTCTTGCCACGCTGGCCACCCGCGTGCGTTTCGAAGTCCAAGCGGGTACGCCGGCGCAGCCCGAGATGCTCATTACCTTGCGACCCCGCAACGGCATTCGCGCGCGCGTGCAGACTCTAAAGGTGGGGGCCTCGTGAAGCGCTCCCTGCTGGCCGGCGTAAACGCGCTTTATCGGGCGGCGGAATCAGCGCGCGTGCAGAAGGGTCGCATTCTCACCGACCCGTATGCCGACGCGCTTTCCGAGCGCAGCCTGCGAATCAATTTGATTCGCTACGGGCGTTTTGCTTTGCCCATGCTGTGGCGAACGATTGACGAACTGCAAACCGCTCACTGCGTGCGCCATCGGGCGGTCGATGAGCTGATCCTGAACGCCGTCGAGAAAAACGGCGTCGAGCAGGTGGTTATCCTGGGCGCGGGTTACGACATGCGCCCCTATCGCTTTGCGGGGCGACTGAATGCCGTGAAATGGATCGAGATCGATCACCCCACGACTCTGTCCGCGAAACTTGCGCTGCTGGGTAAGCTGGGAATGTCATCGGCAAAGATCCAACGCGCTGGCAGCGACCTGCGCGACTGCGATCTGGTGCGGGTGCTGGCCGACGCCGCATTCGATCCCGCCCTGAATACCTGTTTCGTGGCCGAGGGTGTAATTCATTATCTGGCTCTGCGCGATTTCGAGGTCTTGCTTTCCACGGCAGCGCGCGGACCTGGAAAACGGCGGTTCATTTTCAGCTATATCGACAGCGCGACGTATTCGGCGGCTTCGCCCACGCTGCTGGCGCTGGTAAAGCTGGTTCGTGAATTTCCTTTGCTGCATTTCAAAGGCGAGGACCTCGCGCTTATTTGCGAACATGCTGGATTTTCGGGCATCAAGATCTGGAACTTCGCCGAGCAGATTGCCGACTTCGTTCCTCAGGCGCAAACGCGCAACATCGGCGCGACCCAGCACCTCGCCGTACTGACTAAAAAGTAATCACCCCGGGATCTGGTTCCATTGTGGGTTTTTTGTCTAAACATTAACAGTTGTTAACGCACCGCATAGTGATAAAACGCCGTCAGTTCGTAACTCATTTTTTAGGAGAAGTATTATCATGCGTAACTTTATCATCATTGCAGCAGCAGCAGTTGCTGTCGCAACGCCGGCACTTGCCGGCCCACGTCGTGGTGGCGGCAGTTCACGTCCCGCACCAAGCCATCCGACCAGCCGTCCCTCAACCTCAACGTCGACCCACTCCGGTGGCAACAGTGGTTTTCACCCGGCTCCAAGTCACCCGACCATGCCAAGTCACCCAACGATGCCAAGCCACCCGACCATGCCAAGTCACCCAACGACGCCAAGCCATCCTTCGAATCCCGGCGGCCACACCGGTCCAGTCCGTCCTTCGAACCCCGGCCGCCCGGCTCCCGTGAACAACCACGGCAACTGGTCCACGCCGGCGCACAACACGCACATGCAGCAGACCAACGCTCGGGTCAACACCGTCATGCGCAGCAACACCCGCGTGAACATTTTGGTCACCGGCCACAGCAACATTTACGTGAACAGCTATCGCCCGGTGTTCGTCACCCGCTACAGCGTTTACAACAACTACTACCCTCGCTGGGGCGGTTACTATCGTCCCTGGTATCGCCACGGTTTTTACGGCGGCTTCTACTACCCGCTCTATCCCGTGTATGACATCCATACGCACTTCTACTGCCCACTCGTGTTCTGGCTCTACGCCGACTCGTGGGACGACAACTACTACCGGACCTGGTACGGCTCGGACTGGGGTTCGTACCCTGTGCTGCAGACGCGTTTTTCGCGTCCCGGCGTGTACTACCCTACCGTGGCGATTCGCGACCTCGCGCTGGGCGTAGCTTCGATGCCGATGATCGAACAGGGTAACTTCCGCCTTGGCATGATCAATCTGATGAATCAGCTCGAGCAGAAAATCGCTCAGGGCCTGAGTCAGCCGATCAGCTTCGGCCGCAACGACATCGCCATCACGCACTACCAGATGCTCGAAGAAGCCATCACCATCGAAGGTTTCGCCACCACGGCCGGTCGCCAGTTCTCATTCAAGGCTTTGCTTGACCTGCGCGAGCCTTCCACGAACCTGGTTTTCGTTCCTACCAGCGACCAGCAGTCGGACGCTGCGCTGCTTGAGCTGCGCCTGCTCAACGAACGCATCGAACAATTGGGGGGTACCGTCAGCTACGTTGACGCTCCCGCTCCAGTTGCTCGTCGCGGCGACTGATCGTTTCATCAGTTCCTCCCATGACAGAGAGGCCCGGTTCTCGTTTGCGAGAGCCGGGCCTCTTCGTTTCCGGCCCGACGCCTATGGGGATGGTAACGATATTGCACGAGCCAAGGACTAACACATGAGCGAGGAGGGTACTTTCATGGTTCGGTCATGGTCGCTACTTCTGGGAATTGGCCTGGTGTTTCTTGGACTGGCTGGACTGGGTGGCACCAATGCCGCCGGCAGCGGGCAGTGGATGGTGTGGCTGGATTTCGTGGCCGCGTTCCTGAGTTTTGTCGTCGCCGCCACGCTGCGTCCCGAGGCCCCACGTTCGGAGCAGGTTTCCGGTCCGGGCATGCTTTCGATTGGGCTGTTCATAATGTGGGTCGTGGCGCTGATTATCGGCAACGTACCGACTGCGCTGGTCTGGTGGAACTTCGCGTTTGCCGTGGCCTACGGTTTATTGACCATGCTTTCAAAAGAGGGACGCAAGCCGTTGAAGGCGCAGGAACCGAGCGAAAGGGACCGCCCCGAGCAACAGCGGCCGCCACGTCGCGCGGCCTAGAAGCGGTGAACACGGCAAAACTTGCCCAACGGCCGACATCGTAACGTTGCAGTTTCGACCTCTTGAATTTAACCCAAAGACCTGGAATGCTTATGCAATGACAGCGTTACTTTTCGTTGGCTGGGCTTTGGCATTCCACTCGTCACCTTCCGCCTGGGCAGGCAGCCGCCCCAGCTGCGCGGTGGGCAAACAGACGCACGCGGGCTGTGAATTCACCCGCTTGGATTGCGGCGGCTCGATGGAAAAAGTTCCGGTGCCCGACCAGGGCGACCTGGGAATCTGCTACTCGGTCGCAGCCACCGAAGTCGCGAAAGCTTTCATCGATACCTACGGCGACAAGGACGGCGACAAAAGCCATTCCTTTTCGATCTCGCCGCTGCATTCCGCTTACGGCTCGTACGCCCGTCTGACCGAGGAACGAAAAACCAAAAGCCTGGCCAAGGTCGAGACCTATAAAAAGGCTGGCAAGTTTCGCATGCCCATTGAAGGGGGCTTTTCGTATGACGTGCTGGATTATCTGCTCACCCAGGGCGCGTGCCCAAAGTCGGTGATGGACGACCTGGAAATCGCCGACCCCAAGAACCACCAGTATCTTTTTCAATCGCTGCTCGATGGGCTGGAAGCCTACTCGAAGATCAACAAAATCGCCGACACCGCCAACTTGCAGGCCGAAGACAAGGAAAAGCTTGCGGCCTGGACCAAGAACTGTCTGTCCAAACAGGGGATTGAAATCGAAACGGAATCTTTCCAAAATCTGATCAATGAGCTCTTCCGCGGCGACACGCTGGCAAAAATTCACGACGACATCCGATGCCCCCATGAGAAGCGGGAGTATTTCAAGGACGCCGAGATCAAGCACGACTGGCTCATGGCGCGCACTCCGGCCGAAGTGAAAGCCATGCTGCACGAGCACTTCAACAACAAGGTGAAGACCCAGCCGCTGATCATTCGCTATTGCTCGAAGATTCTGACCGCCGGGCCGGGCTTCCAGGGTTTGGATCGGGCGGCGAAGGCTCCCGAGGAAGACGATAAAAATTACAAGAATGGCTGTGGCGGACACGCGTCGATTCTGATCGGCCGACGCTACGATCCAAAATCGAGGAAGTGCCAATTCCTGGTGCAAAACTCGTGGGGCGCCACCTGCGACGAGCCCTACTCCAGCAAATGGACCTGTGAGCGCGCGACCGGAAAGGTATGGGTCGATGCCGACGAGCTCGCAAATAACATTTACGGCACAACCAAGCTGGTTGCGAATAAAAAGGACTCCAAATGAGCGCGCTGCTGCTTTTTCTTCTGTCCGCCGCCTTTGCTGAGCCACCAAAGCCGGCTCAGCAGAAATATCGCATCCACGGACAGTGGGTTGAGTTCATTCGCGACGAGAAACGCCACCTGACGCTGAGCGCGGCCTGCCGCAAGCAGAAGTGCCTGGCTTACAAAGCGCTGGCGAAGTCTTCGCTGGCCGGCCTGGACGAAAAGCTTGAGGGTGGGGCGCAGCCCGGCGCGGTGATCTGCCGCCAGCAGTTTCATGGCGACTTGCAGGTAGGCCAGGACGAAGACGGAAACGAGACGGGCTTCTGCAAGTTCAAGGACGGCTCGCTCGTAGGCACCGGCAGCATTTCTTATTACGCCAGCCGCCCGGGCAAATAGCTTACTTCACTTTCAAATAGGGCCGCTCGAGGCACTTGTCGACGGTGAGCGATTTTTTTCCCGGCAAATCGGGGTTCCACAGCCCACGCACCAGGGCCGAGCTGGCATCGCCGCCGGCCTTGTCGACGTGGTATTTACGAGCATCTTCTTCTGTCCGGTACAAGTGAAGCTTGAGCTGCTCCTCGCCGTAAAACAGCGCGCTCGAGTGCCAGTCCTTGATCAGGCCGTGCATGGCGCGCGAGCCCGCTCCGGGCAAGGACGTCAGGGAATCCAGAAAGCAGGCGTGCGCGGGCGGCAGCCCGGCCACGAAGTCCTCTTCTGGCAGCAAATTCATGCGGTACATCATGGCGCCCCAGATGCGGTACAGCTGGGTTTCTTTTCCCGAGGTCAGGTCGCAAGATCTTTCCTTGCCCGAAAGATAGCTCAGCACCGAGGTGCTGGGATTAGGGTCTTTGGTCTTGCCCTTGCCCAGGTCGATGGGCACGCAGACCGTCTTGTCCTTGCGATACTCGAACGGGGCCTTGGTTACGAGCGACATGCAAAGGCCCAGCGTTTCGCCGTCGATACCGAGAACCTTGTCATTGGCGAACGGATAGGGAATGTGATTGGGGTTGTTGTCGTCGTAAGGGTTATGGGGCGGCTTCGGCTTGTTGCGGTTCTTGATGCGGTCTTTGGTGATTACCGCGGCCCGACCGATGGTTTTGAAGAACTCGCCCACTTCGGTCATCTTGTCGGCGTCTTCGGGAACCGAGTCCCCGGCATAGACCGGCGTGGACGCCTGGGGAGCAATCGCCAAAAGCAATGAGATGAAAATTATCGAAGACATTTGTGTTTCATCGCTCCCCTCTTAAAAAGTCCACAGGGACTCCCGAACGAATTCGGAAGTCCCTGCGGCGTTTGTTTATTGGATCAGGACTTACCAGGCGCTGTTCGACGAGGTCGTCTTCTGCACGGTGGTCGTGGTGGTCTGCGGCGCAGGTGCACCGGAATCGTCGACACCAGGAGTCGTCGTGGTCGTCGTCGTCGTGGTGGTCGTGTCGTATGGCTCGTCGATGATGACCTGGCCCGTGTTGACGTTGTTCATGCCGTCGCCGGTCTGAACGTACACAACCTGGGGGTTGGGGTTCGCGAGAACCTGGGCCATCTGATTGATGATGATGGCGTCGGTTACAGCGTTCCAGAGGCCGTAGTTGTCGTAGTAGCCGTAGCCGTACAGTCCACCGCGGTTCATGTAGTGGTAGTTGTACCAGCTGCCCGAAGGGTCGTAGTAGCCGTAGCCGTAGCCCGAACGGTAGGTGTTGTAGATGTGCACGCTGTTGTCGATGTGCACGGTGTTCTGGCGGTAGCCGGCGCCACGGTCGGAACGGCCGGTTGGGTTGTTCTTGGGAGCAACGTAAGGGCGGCTGTAGTTGTTGTCAGCTCTGACGCTGCGTTGGCTTACGTCGCGGCCAGTGTTGTTGTCGCGGAACTGGATGCCTTTGCCGTCGGAGCTTGGGCGTGCCGTCTTGCCGGTCTGAGCTTCAAACTGCTTGCGAGAAACATCGCGGCCCGTTTTCTCGTCGCGGTACTGAACGCCGCCGTTGGGGTTCGTGCGGGCCGTGTAGCCGCCGCCAACGTCAACCGGCTTCGACTTAGGGGTCGAAGGAGCCGAGTAAGAGGAAGAACGGGAAGGCGAAGAATTAGACGAACTCGAGGAACGCGAAGGCGAGGAATAAGACGAGCCCGAGGAACGCGAAGGCGAGGAATAAGACGAGCCCGAGGAACGCGAAGATGAAGATGAGCTCGAAGAACGCGAAGATGAAGATGAGCTCGAGGAACGCGAGCTGCCACCGCTACTGCGGCCGCCTTCATCACCTACACCGTCGTCGGAAGCGGCAGGCGCCTCGACCTTGGCCGGGGCTTGAACACCAGCGTCGCCGTCGGAATCGTCGGCCTTGGCAAAATTCATTGTTGAACCACTGAGCGAAACCGTGATCGCCGCAATCCATATTAACTGGGACATTTTGAAACCGGACATTAATAGACTCCTTGATAGTTTAGTTAGCCAACTTTACGGACTGCGGTTTGTAGATGGAGACTGTAAATGCAGGATCGAAGCCAACGCAGCTCGCACGCGACGGTAATCCCGCGAGGTGGGGGTGCTTAAAAACGGACATGTTTTATTGAATGGTTAGCGCAAGGCGCGGAAACGGCGCCAAATGCGAGAGACATCTTCCCTGGCCAAGAACTGAGCAGGCGCAGTGAATAAAAGCATTTTATCCAGCAGCGGCTTTTTCGAAGGTGCTGGTTTTTCAGCAGCTCACGCGGGCAGATCATTTGGTGGGCGCAAAATATTTTCCGAGCCGTTTCAATCCCAGGTCGACAAAGGCTCTGACCTTGGGACTAAGCTCTTTTTGCCCCGGCCATACGAAGTGAATGGCCGTGGGTTTGGTGCAGTAGGAGGGCAGCACGCGCTTGAGCCTGCCGTCCTTGAGCGCATCCACGCACATGAACCCGGGAATCAGGGCCACCCCCTGCCCGGCCAATGCCAGATCGATTAAAATTTTCGTGCTGTTGGCGCGGCATTGCGACTGGAAATAAACGCGTTCGGACTTGCGGCCGTTGGCGCTGACCAGCCAGTAGCTCTCTTCACTCTCCGGCGAGAAAACCAGGGCAGAGTGCCTGGCCAGGTCGGCCAGAGACTCCAGCCTTCCGGCTTGCTTGAGATAGCCGGGGCTGGCCGCAAAGATGAACTCGACGTGGCCGATGGCGCGCGCCTTCAAGCCGGTATCTTCCAGCTCGCCCACACGTATGGCCAGGTCGATGCCTTCCTTGACCAGATCAACCACGTCATTAGAGAGCAGCACCTGCGTGCTTACTTTAGGGTGCAGCTTTTTAAGCTCCGCGATCAGCGGACCCAGTAACAGCGAGCCCATGTCTTCGGCCGCGGTAATACGCAGCAGGCCTGAAACTTCATGAGACGCGTCTTTGAGCGCCTGCGCGGCCCCTTCCAGCTCATAGATCTGCTGCCTACAGCGCTGGTACAGGTCGCGGCCCGCTTCGGTGGGACTGAACTGGCGGGTGGTGCGGTACAAAAGCGCGGTACCCAGCTCTTTTTCCAGCGCCGCGATATTGCGGCTCACGCGCGACTTGGGCTGGCGCAGAAAGGCCGCGGCACGCGTGAGGCTGCCGCTATCGATGACGCGCACGAAAACCGCGATCTTGTTGAAATCCACCACGCCCCCAACTGTTCTATTAATAGAACATTGTTTATCTATTGTGTCTACTAGTGCAACATCGCTTTTGGGCCGATACTGAGTTCATAAAGGAGACCACATTTATGAAAACTTCAATCATCGGCACTGCCCTTCTGCTCTCAACCACAGGCTTCGCGGGCCAGGCCTATACGCCGGGCAGCTATCAAATCGACCCCATGCATTCGAAGGTGGGCTTTGAAGTGCCCCACCTCGTCATTTCGTCGGTTGAGGGCCGTTTCAACGAATATCAGGGCGACTTTTCGCTGGGCGAAAAGTTCAGCGACTCCAGGCTGTCGGTAACCATCGAAACAAAATCGGTCGACACCGCCATCAGGAAACGCGACGACCACTTGCGCAGCGCTGACTTCTTCGACGTTGCCAAGTTCCCGAAGATGACGTTTAAAAGTAAACGAATTGAGGGAACTCCCGAAGCATTCACGGCCATGGGCGACCTGACCATCAAGGACGTCACCAAAGAGGTGACGCTCGAAGGCAAGTACCTGGGTTCGGTCAAAGATGGCTATGGAAACTTCAAGGCGGCCTTTTCGGCGGTTACCAAGCTTAGCCGCAAGGATTTCGGCTTGACTTGGAACAGCCTGGTCGAAGCAGGCCCCGTCGTGGGCGATGAGGTGACGATTTCACTGAAAGTCCAGGCCGCGAAAGTGGCGGACAAACACGCTGCCAAATAAATCAGAACGATAACTCAGAACCTGTCTAAAGAGACGAGGAGGATTTTATGATCACGATTAGAAAGTCAGGCGACCGCGGCCACGCCAACCACGGGTGGCTCAACAGCCACCACACGTTTTCGTTCGCGGGTTACCAGGACCCCGAATTTTCGGGGTTTAGCCGGCTGCTCGTCATCAACGAAGACCGCGTGGCACCGGGCCAGGGCTTTGGCACCCACGGCCACCGTGATATGGAAATCGTGTCGTACGTCCTCGAAGGCGAGCTGGAGCATAAAGACAGCCTGGGCACCGGCTCGGTTCTGAAGTACGGCGACGTCCAGCGCATGAGCGCGGGCATGGGGGTGCGCCACAGCGAGTTCAACCCCTCAAAGAAAAACCCCGTGCACTTTCTGCAGATCTGGATCGTGCCGCAGAAAGAGGGCATCAAGCCGGCCTACGAGGAAAAACACTTCACCACGGCCGAAAAGAAAAACCGGCTCAAGCTGATCGTGTCGCCCGACGGGCGCGAAGGCTCACTGCTCATCAACCAGGATGCGGCTATCTACGCTTCCATTCTGGAGCAGGACAAAGCGGTCGAGCAGGCGATTAAGCCCGGCCGCAGCGGCTGGCTGCAGGTGATTCGCGGCACGGTGGAACTCAATGGCGTAGCTCTGGACGCTGGTGACGGCGCTTCGATTACGGACGAGAAAATGCTTCAGCTAAAAGCGCGGCCGGCTGCTGAGTTCCTGCTTTTCGACCTGCCGTAAAGCCGGGGGTTACAGTCCGTACTCCGCCGTCAGATAGGTCAGCGTGGCCATCGCGGCTGCACCGTTGCCGAGGTCGGCTGCGTTTACCGCTTCCATGGTGTCGAGCGCCGAATGGTGGAACTCGAAGTAGTGCCTGGACTCCGGCACGAAGCCAAAGGTAGCGGCGCCCAGGTCGTTCAGATAACCCACGTCGGCGCCGCTTTCGCCTTCCCAGATCGAATCGGCGTGCATCGGAGCCAGGTAAGGCGCCCAGGCCCGCACGGTTTCCAATACCTTCGCGTCGGCCCGCACGGCGAATCCCACCGGCGCAAAACCGCCTCGGTCGGACTCGGTGGCTGCGATATGTTTTTCACCGTTCAGTCGCGCCTGGTTGGCGTACTCGCGCCCGCCATAGCCTCCAAACTCCTCGGCCATGAATAAAACCGCCCGCACCGTGCGTTTGGGCCGAATGCCCAGGGCTTTCATCGCGCGCAGGATTTCAATCGACTGCACCACGCCTGCGCCATCGTCCTGCGCGCCCACGCCCAGGTCCCAGCTGTCCAGATGCCCGCCCACGACCACTATTTCACCAGGCAGCTCGCGGCCCGTAAGCTCGCCGACGACATTGTAAGACTGCACCTGCGGCAGGCGCCGCGCACCCAACTCGAGCTTCAATTTCAAAGTCGGGTCGGACCGCAGCATGAGCGAAAGCTGATTGGCGCCATGCGCGCTCAGAGCCGCGCCCGGGATGGTGGCTCTGCCCCCGCTATTGCTCAGCATGCCCGTATGCGGATGGTCGTCGTCCACAAGGGTCGTCAGCGAGCGCACCAGCGCGGCCACCGCGCCGTAGCGCGCGGCTTGCGCCGGCCCCGCAGTGCGCTGGTCAACCGCGCCGCCGTAAGCCTCAAAGGTGTCTGCGGCGTTGGGGTCCATGGGACGATTGTAAAAAACTATTTTTCCGCGTACCTCGTCGGCGCGTTCGGCGACCTCTTGCAGGCTGTGCACTTCAATGACCTGGGCCTCAAGACCACCCGCCGCGGTTCCCACGCTATTGCCCAGTGCCGCGACTTTCAGCTGTACCTCACCGCCGCGCTGAAACACGGTGGCCTGCTCCACCTGGCCACGCGACCATTGCGGCACCATTACAGATTGAAGATACACGCGGTCAAAGCCGTAGGATTCCATCTTGGCCTTGGCCCAGTCCACGGCCCGCGCCGCGCCAGAGCTGCCGCTGAGCCGCGGACCGATGCCTGTAAGCTCGACCAGGTTGCCGTAAGCCTGGCCATGACCGGTGATTTCGGCACTGAGCTTCTGGGTCAAGTCCGTGATCGGATCGTTGACGAATGAGACCAATGCAAGCGAGGTGAGTAACAGCAATGGAATGCCAGCAAGCGGTGTGATTTTCATTCCATTGTCCTACCGTTAGCCACGCCGCTTGACAACCCGTCCAGCGGATTTACACGCGCTGCGGCACGTAGCAATTGTTGAAAGCTTGTTGCGGCTTGCGGCGTTCACAGAACCGCCGTCTCATACGCTCAGGTGCGTGATTCTTGCCGAACGGATTCGGCGTAATAAAGAGACTGGGCAATATTTTTACAACAAAGGACCAAAAATACGGAGTAAAGCCAGAAAAAATTGGCCGCTGGCCATTCGGAACCTTTGAGATGGCCAAAGGAAGTTGTCAAATTTATCGCCTTTGTTAGACTAATTCTTAGGGGGCCTCATGAAAAGAAACTGCCTGATCCTATCCTTGATGTACGGAGTGTTTGGAATCACTGCGTACGCTCAGGATATCGAAATTACACCCTGCTCGAACGATCCGGCGGCTCAATTTGTCGAGATATCCGGTGCAAGCGCGACAAAGATTTACGAAGGCATCGCTAAAACGTTGAAGGTGCCTGTAGATCAGCTGGGTGGGACCCAGGCGAATGATATGTTCTGCCAACCCTTATCTTCGACCGCGGGGCAACCGTTAGCAGTTCGCTGCTCGTTTTTGATGAAGGGCAATAAAAATATTCCATACCCCCAGGTTGATCCGGGTTTTAGTGGTGAAAAGGTGATCACTTGCGATCTTCCGGCCAATAGATCAAGCACAACAGATCAGGGGTTACAGGGTTGTTTGAAAAATCTCAAGTCGGCCAATGCTGTTTTGGGAAGGCTCTCCAGAGGAGTACCTGTTTCAGATAATGAATATAAGAAAATCCAGTCGATTACGTCGACGATTTCCGCGATATTGAACACCGACCCCAAAGCTGCCCCCGCAAAATAATTTTGGACTCTTTCCGCGCGAGACTACCAGCCCGCACCGAACGCCCCCCCGCCCAACTAAGGCCAGTGGCCGTTCTGCGATGTCTCCGGTGACCTCTTTCGCTTTACTTAAGCTGCCGCTGCACAGGAGTCGCCGAACGATCCATCGCCACCTGCGCCAAGGTCAGCGCCAGCCCATTGGGAACCAGGCGCGGAAAAAAACACGCCAGCTTGTTCAGAAACCCCGGCACCACTATCGTGCGGCCCGCCAACATGCCGCGAATGCCCAAGGCCACGACGACAGAAGCCGACATCATCATCGACGTCGCCGCCTCTTTGAGAACCTGGCCGTTGGCATCGGAGAACTCAGTATGGGTTCCGCCCGGGCACAGGCAGGTGACGGATACCTTCGTGCGCTTGAGCTCACGAGCCAGGATTTCGGAAAGCACGCGGACATAGAATTTCGTGGCTGAGTAAACCGCGAAATTCGGCACGCCTTGAAACGAGGCAATCGACCCTACATTCGTGATGTAGCTTCGGCTGCCATGCCCCACCATGTGGGTCGCGAAATGATGGCAAAGCTCGGTCAAGGCCACGGTGTTGAGCTGCATGGTATTGAGGTGCTTTTCGGGTTTCTCGTCCAGAAAACGCGCGAAGGGGCCAATGCCGGCATTATTAATGAGCATGGTCACCTTGCGGCTCTGCGCGGTTGCCGCCTGGAAGAGCTGAACAGCCGCCCCTGGGCCCACCAGGTCCAGCTGCAGCACCTCTATTTTAACCGCGTACTTGGCAATAAGCTCGGCGGCCAGCTTCTGCAGCCGATCCACCCGGCGCGCGGCGATAACCAGGTCAACCCCTCGCGCCGCCAGCTGGCGCGAGTATTCCTCGCCCAAACCGCTTGAAGCCCCAGTAATTACAGCACGATGCCCTTTGAGATCCTGTTCCATTCCAAGGTTCTCGCATATGTAAAAACCTTAGACAACAATTTCCGCGCTTCAAGCCTGGGTTGCGCGCCCCGGAACTGGCACGCCGGTTGCTCAAGGGACGGCGAAGGAAGATTTTATGAAACGATACCTGTTGGCCCTGCTCGTCATCGCCGTCATTACCGGATCGCTGGTCGTTCAAGGCTGTGCCAAGAACACCGTAGCCGGCAAGGGCAAGGCAACCGCCGTTGCTCCCGCGAACATCAAGGCCGCGGCCCCGAGCGCGATACCGACCAATCAAACCGCGCTTCTGGTGTCGAACGTTGCTTTGTACTACAGCTTCGAATCCAGCCATTATCCCGACGATTACCAGAGCATGTTGTCGCAGGACGGCGGCTGCCAGATGGCCAGCGACTACAGCGACGCCATCGGCACCAACGATCTGATGGCGAGCGTTGGCGTTTACTGCACGAGCCCGACACCCCAGGCCGGCACCGTCAACTGCACCCAGGCCAAAGCGGATGCGCAGAAAATCCTGACCAACATGCAAAGCATCAACAAGCTCTGCGACACCAGCAGCGACGCCAATCCCTACGGCTTCGGCGACGCCTCGATGGCGGCGGCACTGTTTACCGCCGGTCAGAATTTTCGCACCGATCTGGGCCTGCTCAGCTCGCCCTGAACCGCAAGGCCGGCCGATTCAGTTCGCGCTCGCACAGGCCGTGTCGTCCGGATGAGCCGGGCAGCCGGCGCCCTCGACGAAACGAATGACTGTAATGTCGGAACGAACGGAAGGCACGTCATCGGGCGCGGAATTCCTGCACCGCTGGTCAAACAGCGGACGCATATTAGGCCCTAGGGTTCCCATTCCACCGCCAAACGCCTCAATAGTTTTTACCGAGTCCGGATCCTCGTCTGCGTTGTACGACTCCACCATAACCACGTGCCCCTCGCCATTCGCGCGCTGCACGACTATGTCGCCCGGCTGCGGGCGCTGGCCGGCGCGCAGGTTCACGGGCTGAAAGCACGGAATATAACGGTCCCAGGGCGCGGGCGGGCGGGCCTTGGATTCCTTGGAAACGAATTTGGCGATCTGCTGCAGCTGCAGCGTGGTGGGTTCGCGCAGCGAGGTCTTGCCCGATTCGTCGGTAACCGGAGCCTTGAGGTCATAGACGGACGAAATGAAATCGGAGCAGTCGATGGAGTTTTTGTCGCCACTCATTCGGCTGCCGCCGAAGACGTAGCCGTTGTGCAGCTCCACGAAAGTGCCCGAAGACGAGAGACCGCTGGCCTTCTCAAGCCGGTCGAACTCGCCGGCCCTGCGCTTCATGTTGAGCTTTGGGAAAATCGCCGCCTGTGTGGCATCGGGCAGGCCTTCGTACATCAGGGTGCGCATCCCGATCTCGGCGAAGTCGACCAGGACGCGCGACTGGGCAAAGCTGTTGGACTCGTCCAAAAAGCGCTTGCGTGCCTCGTCGGGAGTCAGGTTTTCGGGATCCAAATGATTGGCCATCATCGTGGCCTCGGATAAAAGCTTGCAGGTGCGCTGGCCCTGGGGAATATCGGTATCGAGCACGCCCTTGCCTTTGGAAAATTTGGGCTCGTGGTCGCATTCCGGGCCGAAAAGGGCAAAGGCGCGCGCTGAACGCGCGCGCAGCTTGTCGCGCGAGCGCAGCAGCGCGGCTTTCAGGTCGGTAGCCGACATCTTGTGGTACATATCGTAAAAACCAAGCTGGTCCTGGTCCTGAACCTTCGTCTGCACCTCGGCGTATTTCTTTTTCGCGGCGTTGATCACGCACTGCTGCAACGCGGCTGGCGCGAGGTGGCCCGCGGCGATGATGGACGAGCCTACCGGAAGCGTGGAGCTTTGAATGACCGGACACGTGGCCGCCGGCGCAAAACCAGGCAAAGGCTTGACGTAAGTCGAGACGTTGCCCTCGACGCAGTCGAGATTGTCGACGTTCACGATGAACTTCCACGAGTTGAAGTCGCCCTCACAGCCCAGATAGGCCATGCGATTGGCGGAATCGATGCAGCTGACCACGATGGAGCCGCACATCGATGCGCGCATCTCGGGGCCCATGAGATGCGACTTCCAGGGGTTCTGGTCCTTGCCGGACTCGAACGATTTGGCGCAGCCAGAGTGATTGGCCAGGTGAACCTTGCCCGCGCATCTGTCGAACTGATGCGAAGCTTGAAGACCCGGAATCGCGGGATTGCACTCTTTCACGCCGGTATCGTAGGCCTTGCCATATGCGCAAACCGACGCCAAAAGGGCGAAGCCCACCAAGTTCCCCGGCCGCAATGCAAGTTCCCGAAAAAAAAGCACGACGATCCCCCACATTCCATTATAGGCCATTGCCGGCCGGACGCACCACCATTTATAAACTACTGTTATTTATAGTCTTTCCGCGCGCCGCAACAGCCCAAATACGCTTCGCAAGTTTGTGCTAAAGATTTTGCCTATTTCGGCCGATAATATACTTCATGAAGACAAAATTCGCGTTAGCAGTAAGCCTTGCCTTGGCCGTTTCGTCGACTCTGAGTCAGAAGGCGCATGCCTGGGGCCAGTACGGTCACGAGCAGGGGAATGATGCGGCGATCGAGATCTTGAATGGC
>JACQAW010000381.1 GCA_016194725.1 Deltaproteobacteria bacterium | reverse complement strand
GTATGGCCAGCAAACTCAAGATCAACCGCTTGAAAACCTGCACAAGCACAACCTTCCTATAGCTACTATCGGCTAGTGTTCAGAAAACTTGAGTATTTTGATCTGATTTAATTACCCCAGCGCGGTGGGGTCGCTGTAAATACGCGAATACACTTCCTGAATCAGAATCTTGCAGATCGACGTGATGGGCACCGCGACGATCATACCCACGATTCCAAAAAGCTGGGAGCCGACAATGACCGAGATGACCACGACCACGGGGTGCAGGTCGACGATCTTGGCCACGATGAGCGGAAAGATCAGCATGAGATCGATGACGTTGGCCACGCAGTAAACGAGAGTGATCAAGAGCAGGTGGTTGGGAATACTGGGGTCGAGCACCGCCAGCATGATGCCGGGCATGGCGCCCAGCAGTGGTCCCAGATAAGGAATCGCATTGGTCGCGCCGGCAAAGACCCCGAGCAAAATGGCATAGGGAATCTTCAGCCAAAGGCACATGAGAGTCACCAGGCCGGTAACTAGAGCCGCCTCAATGATTCGAGCCGCCACATAGCCGCCCATTTCGTCCAGAATTCGGGCCATGAGGCTGTACACTGTTTCAAAATACCGGTTGGGCACGAGCTTGAGCAGCGAGCGACGAATCTCGTGAGCGTCCTTGAGCAGAATGAAGGTCAGGAACGGCACCAGAATCAGGGCCATGAAAAGGTGCGACGCCAGATTCGGCATCACGGTCCAGAGCTTTCCGGTGGACTGCTGGGCCCAGTCGATGAGCTTCTCGGTAAGCTTGGCGTCTTTAAACATGGGAAATGCGCCTAACGTGCGTTGCTCTTGAATTTTCAGTCGATCGGTAATGTTGGTGGCGTAGCGAGAGCTGCCTTTTTGAAAGGCATCCACTTCCTGCGAAATGCGTGGCGTGATGATCGTCGCGGCCAGGGCGATCGCCATGCCCGAGACCAGAAACACCCCCATGATGCCCAGGCTGCGCGACATGCCTTTGCGCTCGACGGCGTCGATAGTGGGAGAGAAAATAAAGAACAGCAAAATAGAAAGCAGCGCGCTGGGAAAAAGGCTGGGGGTGAGGGCGAACACCAGGGCTGAACCGATTACGACGAAAAGAAAAAATGAGAGTTTCGCGGCTTCCCAGTGCCAAAGCCGCTTGAATACCGCTTTCATTTTACGAGGCCTTCTTTTCGCGGGACATGCTGGCGATGAGCTCGGTGGTTTCGTTCAGGCGGCGGCCCAGCACTTTGCTGAGCTGGAACAGGATTTTCACGCCGGTTTCGGGTTTGCGCTCCATGATCTCGAGCAGATCGGGCTTGAAGAATCCGATCAGCGTCGTGGGTCCCTGCGCATAGGCCGAGGCCGAGCGCTTGTTGTCGGTGTCGATCAACGCCAGCTCGCCGAAAAACGAGCCGGGGGTGAGCGTCGTGACCAGAATTTCGTTCTCGGTTTTGTCGTTGCCGCGCAGCTTAATGTCGATTGCGCCCTTGGCGATCATGTACATGCCCAGGCCTTTTTCATACTGCTCAAAAACCACCTCGCCCGGGTCGTAGGTGCGGATGTGGACGGTCTTGGAAACGTAAGCGAGCTCGCGGTTGGTCAGCTTGACGAACAGCTGGTTTGATTTCAGCGTGGACAAAATGGTGATTTCCGATTCACTCTTGCGAGAGAAAAGGTCCAGCCACAGAAATTTATTGGTTACCGCCATGCAAGTGTTTTATCGGTGAAAAAGGTTCCGAAATGAAGAAATCGGCAGTGAAAATTTTGCTAGTGGACGATTCCGACGTCATGCTGGGGTACCTGGCGGCTTTGCTGTCAAAACAAGGCCTTGAGGTCGCCACCGCCACAAGCCTGGTCACCGCTGTCGACGCGTTCTGCCGTACGCGTCCCCAGCTAATTCTAATGGACTTCGTGCTGGAGCCGACTCGTACCGGGCTGGAAACTCTGGCGGCAATATTTTCCGTGGCCGGCGCTGTCCGGCCGCTCGCGGCCATTCTTACCCAAGGGGCTCTGACGCCCGCCGATGAGCAGAAAGCCTCGGATTGGGGCGTTGCAGTATTGCAGAAGCCGGTGCGCGGCAAAGAGGCCGACTTTCTTGCGCTGGTCGACCAGCTCGTTAAAAAGGTGCCTGCACAAGTATAGGCTTGTGGGACCAAATCTGCTAACGAGGTTCATATATGTTTGATCGTCTAACCGAACGTTTGACCACTACTTTCAAGAAACTGTCCGGCGGCGCGGGCCTTACCGAAGCCCAGGTCGATGAGGGGCTCAAGGAAATTCGCCGCAGCCTGCTCGAAGCCGACGTGCATTTTCGCGTGGCGCGCGAGGTTTGCGACAAGATTCGCGAGAAAGCTCTGGGTCAAAAAGTTTGGGAAAAGCTCTCGCCCGGCCAGCAAGTGGTTCAGATTTTCCACGACGAGCTGGTCGAGGTGCTGGGTGGGGCTGAGCAGCAGCCACCCAAATTCGACGGCAAAGCTCCGGTTGTAGTGCTCATCGCGGGACTTCAGGGTTCGGGCAAAACCACGTTTTGCGCAAAGCTTGCCCTGTATCTTTCAAAGAAGCTGAAAAAGACGGTTGGCATCTTGCCCGCCGACTGCGCCCGCCCGGCTGCAAAAGAGCAGCTCCTGATACTGGCCAAACGCATTGGCGTGCCGGCTTATGATTCGCCCATCGAAAAGGGCGCGGTCGAGGTGGCTCGCCAGGGTTTGGCATGGGCCCAGAAGGAATACTTTGACGTCCTGATTGTGGACACCGCCGGACGTCAGCAGATCGATACCGAATTGATGGACGAGCTGGGCCAGGTCGAGGCGCTTTTGGCTCCCCAGGAAAAATTTCTGGTGCTCGACTCGATGATCGGCTCACAGGGTCTTGATGTCGCAAAAACTTTTCATGAGAAAGTGAAGCTCACCGGGCTTATTTTGGCCAAACTCGACGGCGACTCGCGCGGTGGCGTGGCCCTTTCGGCCCGCAGCGTAACCGGCGTGCCCATCTGCTTTGCTGGCCTGGGCGAAAAGCCCGAAGACCTCGAGGCTTTTCATCCTTCGCGCATGGCCCAGCGAATTCTGGGTATGGGCGACGTCATGACCCTGATTGAAAAGGCCAAAGAATCGATTTCCGAAGAAGATGCCATGCAGTCGGCCGAAAAGATGTTCGGCGGCTCGTTTACCCTGGATGACTTCAAGGACCACCTCAGGCGCATTCAAAGCATGGGGCCGCTTGAAGGCATCATGAAAATGATTCCAGGCATGGGCCAGGCCATGAAGCAGATGCAGGGAATGGAGCCCGAAAAAGAGTTCAAACGCATCGAAGCCATGATCAATTCCATGACCAAAGAGGAACGTCGCAACCATGGGGTGCTCAATGGCAGCCGGCGAATGCGCATTGCCCAGGGTAGTGGCACCACCGTCGCCGAGATCAATCGCTTCATCAAACAGTTCGTGGAAACGCAAAAAATGATGAAGCAATTCGGAAAAATGGGACTGGGTGGCAAGGCCAAGTCCATGGCCAAAATGATGAAGAACAGAGGGGGCGGGGGGTTCCCACCCGGTTTTTAAGGCCGTCGGGGGCCCGATGCCCTAAAAACACTTGCAGATATTCAGGAATTAGGTAAAAAGCACCCTTTAAAGTTTAGTTAAAGTTAAATGCCAACTAGGAGATATTCATGGCCGTAATGATTCGTTTTGCCCGCGCAGGCACCAAGAAAAAGCCCTTCTTTCACGTTGTCGCTGCCGACAAAGAAGCCTGCCGCGATGGCAAGTACCTGGAGCGTCTGGGTACCTACAACCCCAAACTCAAAGTTGAAGAGCGCTTCAAGGTTGATATGGATGCGACCCAGGCCTGGATCAAAAAGGGTGCAAAAGTCTCAGAAACTGTTGGACATCTGCTCAAGGCCGCCTCAAAATCTAAATAATAGATTTAATTTGTTTTCGGTCGTTGCTTGTCGTCTGTAGTTTTCTTGTTGTGCTGAAGTTGGTAGTTGCTGTTTGTTGATGCTAACCGAACGACGGGAGAATCTCATGGCTGAGATTAGCGAGCTCAAAACATTGATCGAGGTGTTGGCCAAAGCGTTAGTGGATCTGCCGGACCAGGTCGAGGTTAACGAAATTCAGGGCGAGCAGACCACTGTGCTTGAGCTGAAAGTCGCGAAGGAAGATCTGGGAAAAGTGATTGGCAAGCAGGGCCGAACGGCTCGCGCCATACGCACGATCCTGAACGGTGCCAGCACCAAACTTCGAAAGCGCTCGGTTCTTGAAATAATCGAGTGATTTAAATTTGCGTTTTTCGATCCTGACACTTTTTCCAGAATATTTTCAGTCTGCGCTGTCCAGCTCTATCCTGGGCCGTGCGCACACCAGTGGACTGCTCACGACCGATTTTGTGAATCTTCGCGATTTTGGCGAGGGAAAATACCGCGCCGTCGACGATAAACCCTACGGCGGGGGCGCCGGCATGTTGCTTATGCCCACTGTACTGGAACGGGCGTTGAGCCATCTCTTGAGTGGCCCCGAGCGGCTCGACCAGCTCGAAGCCGATGTTGCTGCGTTCAAGTCCGACCCCTCACGCGAGGCCGGCACCATTCCCCATGTGGTTTACCTTTCACCTCAAGGACGGCGGCTTGATGCTGCGGCCGCACGCCGGCTTAGCCGCTATCAGTACCTCATTCTGCTCTGTGGGCATTATGAAGGGGTCGACGAGCGGGCTGTCGACTCCTTTGTGCATGAAGAGGTATCTTTGGGTGATTATATCCTTACGGGTGGCGAGCCCGCTGCAGTGGTATTGGTGGACGCCATCGCCCGGTTTGTTCCTGGAGTCGTGGGTGAAATGTCGAGTGTCCAAAGCGACACGTTCGAGGCTGACGCTCCTGATATGGTTTCAGGGGGGCTGAAGTTCCCGATGTATACACGCCCGGCTGAATGGCGGGGGCGCGCGGTGCCTGACGTACTGCTTTCGGGGAATCACGCTGAAATTGCGAAGTGGCGTAAGGGGCAAAGCGAGGCGCGCACTGCTGTCCGGCGGCCGGATTTGTCGGCTATAAAGCCGAAAGCGTGATCAGACTGGAGCCAGAGCCTCAGTCTGAGGCCACAGCACAGTTTCAGCAGAAGAATGGTTGCCTAAAACACTCCGATACTGGCTTCTGTACTCAGGCTCCAGGCTGAGGCTGAGGCTCCTCTCTGGCCTCTGCTCCCCGCCCACCAATGCCACTCTTTGTCATAGTAATCACTATGAAGACCTTTTCCTCTGTGTTATTAGCTCTGGACTTTGAGTCAGTTGGAATTTGAGAGATGAGCGGCGCGCATTCGGTTTATGTGGTGCTTTTGCATAGCCCGATGGTTGATCGGAATGGCAAAGAGGTCACGACGGCGGTCACGAATCTTGATATCCACGACATCGCACGCTCCTGCCGGACGTACGGAATCACGAAATATTTTATCGTGAACCCCGAACCCCAGCAGGAAAAGCTTGTGAAGATCATTTTGGACCATTGGAAAGAGCAAGTTTCCCAGGTGCATCATCCTTCGCGGGCCGCGGCGCTCGACATCGTGTGCTTCATGCGCACCTTCGAGGAAGCCTTTAACGAGGTTTCGGCTGAAGCGGGAACACGGCCTTTTGTCGTGATGCCCGATGCGAGAGACCTGACCGAGTTCGGCCCATCGTGGTCGTACGAGGAGCTCAGGTCGCGGTGGGCAGAAGGGCGTGGAGAAATCGAGCGCCCGCTGATGATAGTTTTTGGAACGGGCTGGGGAATTTCCCCGACGTTCTTTGGTCAGGTGGACCAGCTTCTCAAACCGTTGAGAAAGTCGGGCCTGCCGGGCACTGAAAGAGGATATAACCACTTGTCTGTACGGGCTGCGGCTGCCATAGTGCTGGACCGGGTCTTTGGAGACAGGAATTAGGAGAGAGTCAGAATCTATGAGTCACGCAAGCGCAAAAGTCACACTGGTGGAAAAGAAATTTATCAAGACGGACCTGCCGAAGTTCATGTCGGGCGATAGCGTCAAGGTTCATGTGAAGATCAAGGAAGGCGACAAAGAGCGCGTTCAGGTTTTCGAAGGTGCTGTGATCGCGATCAACAACAGCGGCGCGCGCAAGACTTTCACGGTTCGCAAGATTTCGCACGGTGTTGGCGTTGAGCGCGTTTTTCCGATGTATTCGCCGAATATCGCGAAGATCGAAATGGTCGACGAAGGCCGCGTTCGCCGCTCGAAGCTCTACTACCTGCGCGACCTTTCGGGTCGGGCTGCTCGTATTCGCAGCGAAAGCGAAATTCAGTAATTCGCATCGGGATCGAAAAAATTTAAAAGGCGCCGAGTCTCCAGGGGAGGCTCGGCGCCTTTTTTTTTGCGGGGGGCGGGACAGGCTGAGGCTC
>JACQAW010000380.1 GCA_016194725.1 Deltaproteobacteria bacterium | reverse complement strand
AGCTCGCTGACCAAAATCTGGTGTCGGGCACCGCCAAGCTGATGCAGGCCATCTTGACCTTGCTGGCGTTGGGCCTGGCCTACATGCTTTTTCACGATTTATCGGACTCGCTGCACCTTTTGCCCGCGCCCTCAACGCCGCAGCGCCCTCTTTCCATGGCCATTTCCACTTTCGCCATTCTGGTTTCAGTGAGCTGCTTTGGCATCCTTTTCAAAGTACCGCCGCGCGCTCTACCTTGGGCTACGTTAACCGGTCTGCTGGGATGGCTGGTGCTGCGCCTGTTCAGCAGCGCCGATTACCTGGTCGCGGCAAGTTTTCTAGGCTCGCTTTCGGTGGGCCTCGTAAGCCTCACATTAGGCTGGCGCTATAAGGTACCAAGCCAGGTGTTTTCGGTTCCGGGAATGATCGCGATGCTGCCCGGAATGCTGGCGCTCACCTCGATGAGAAATCTGGCGATGGGGCAACAGGCGCATGGAATCAACCTTGCCTTTCGCGTGGCGATTACCGCGGGCGCGATTGTATTTGGACTATTTACCGCGCGGATTCCATTCGCGTTGCTAGGCCCCGTCCATTCCGAAAAAAACCCGTAAACTGTTTCAGTACCGGTTCAATGCTGGCCTCTCGTCTGCGGCTCGACTTCCTGCCTCACCAGCAACCCAAATTTATCCAAAGTATAAATATTGAATACATGCCGAATCACATGCTGCGCGACATTGCGAACCGGAACTCCCCCCGGCGTTTCGCCGCGCTCGATTCCCGAATGCGCATGCCCATGAACCACCAGATCGGCCCCGCCCTGGTCCATGGCTTCGCCCAGCAAGTAGCTGCCCAGAAATGGGTAAATTTCGCGGTTCTCGCCGTGCAAGGTGCCCGATACCGGGGCGTAATGCAGCAGCACGATTTTGTAGTCGGCGTCCACCACTCGCAACGCCTCGCGAATGAAATGCGCCGCCCGCTTCGTGGTGCGCACGAAAGCCTTGGTTTCGGCTTCGCCGAAATCGGTGGCGCAGGCCCCCACGAAGCCGCCGCCAAATCCTTTCAGGCCCACGATTCCCACTCCTATTTTTCGAACCTCGAGCCGCGCGACTTGGCTTTCCAAGACAGTCACCTTCGCCTGCTCCAACGCCCGGCGGATGAGCTGCTCCTGTTCGCTGTGGTAATCGTGATTTCCGAATACGGCAATAACCGGAACCGGCGACGTGGCAAGCTCCTGGGCCAGCACCAATCCCTCGTCCCCGTGGCCAACCTGCGTGAGGTCGCCTGCAAGAAGCAGAAAATCAGCCCGATCCTTCAGCTTTTCCAGATGCCCGCTCAGTCGCCCGCGCGAGTGACGGTCAAAATGCAGGTCGCCAGCCGCCGCAATTCGAATCACCCCACCTCCTCGGCGCTCTCGGGCTCGGTCAGAACCGATACGTTGATCTGGTTTTCGATCTGATACGAGGGCGCCTGGTCGCGCACGACCTCCTCTATGGCCTTTCGATGCTCCTGCGATGCGACTTCGCCTCTGAGCAGCACGCGATTTCCCTCGACTCGTACCCGCACATCCTGATCGCCCGTGCGCGAGTCGCGCACCAGCGCGTCCTTGATTTGCGCGGCAAGATATTGCTCGGGCACGCGACGGCTGGGAGCCGGACCGGGAACTGAAATGACCGGCGACGGCGCGTAAACCCCGGTAAGGATACTGTCGCCGAAGATGACGCGGAAAAGCTCGAAGATGGACCGGTTCGGTACCCAGATGTCGTTGGACTGCGCGTACAGCAGCAGCGCAAGCAACCGGCGTGGCGCGCGACGCGCGCGTTTAAGAAGATAGTCCCAATCCAATGCCGCGTGCGAAAGCACCGCAAGCGCGTCGTGCCAGTGGTGGGGCCCGATTTCATCATGCACCGTGCACTTGATGATGATCAGGTCTTCGGGTGAAACCGTCTTAACTTTCCGTCCATGATAAATGATCGGCTTGGAGCGTTCCTCCATCTCAGCGTCGAAATAGATATCTCCGCGCGACTTGAAAATGACGTCCACGAGCACCTCGTCCTTGAATCCCTTGAAAAGCCAGCTCAGGTCGGTCTTTTCGGTCTGAAACCCCTTGCGAGCCAGCGCCGCCAATGCCACACCGGAATCTTCAGGTCGCACAAAAACGTCGATATCGTGCGTGGTGCGCGGACGGCCAAGGCCATGCGAAGCCACGCCGCCAATGAGTGCATAAGGAATCTTGTCCTCTTCAAGAGCATCCAGCGCAGCGAACAAGGTCTGATTGAATTTGTCGCTCCCATTCCCTTCCGAATTCCGCGCACTTTGCAATAGCGACGGATCGGCTTTGGCACTATGCATGAACCCTACCTCGCAATCATTTCATGATCCATCAAGTTTCGCGCCAACTCGGGCGCCCCGATCTCGGGCGGCCCACAATTTGCTAGCGTCATTGGCAAAAGGAGATCACTACTATGCCAGTCACCAGAAAATCAGGCTCTTCCAGGAAAACGACGAAAGCGCGCCGGCCTGCCGCGGCCAAACGCGGTGCCGCCAAAAGCAAAAGCCGCCAGCATTATTCCGAGGTCAGCGGCAGAAAATCGGCAATGCAAGCCAAGGCCGGCCGTACGGGGGTCAAGCGGGCAAAGCCTAAATCGAAGGCCCTGCATAAAATGCGATCGAAATCGAAATCCCAAATCACTCCCGCGACCCGTGAGCTGTTTTCCGATCTCGCCAAAGTGGGCCGTCAGATCAAACGCCGCGTGAAACGTGCGCTCTGACCAGTCCAATTAGTTTATT
>JACQAW010000009.1 GCA_016194725.1 Deltaproteobacteria bacterium | reverse complement strand
GAACTGGCTCGACCCCGGATGCTCGTAGTTCGATGCGAAAATAATCCGCCGGCTGTCCGGGAAAAATGCCGGCGCAAAGCTCGCGCCCCAGGCGCGTCTGCTCGGTCGAAAGGCTGTAGCCCGTGCAGCTCACGCCGTATTTTTCCGCGGCGTACTTCATGAATGACCCCCAGCCGCAGCCCAGATCAAGCAACTTCATGCCGGGCTTGAGGTCAAGCTTGCGGCACACGAGCTCGAGCTTGGCCTCCTGGGCTTGCTGCAAAGTATGCGCGTCTTTCCAATAACCACAGCTGTAAACCATACGCTTGTCGAGCATGGCTTCAAACAGCTCGTTGCCCAGGTCATAGTGGGCTTCGCAGACGATTCGCGAGCGCCCCTTGGCCTGCAGATTGAAAAGCTTTGCCCTGATCAGCGTAGGCAGGTGCTTCCAATCGGGTGTGCGGCTGAAAAGACCTGATTGCAGCACCACGTCGGTGAGCTCATCTAGCCTGGGGCAATCCCACTCGCCGTCCATATAGGACTCCCCGATTCCCAGCAATGACCCGCCCAAAATACGCGGAATCGCGCGCTCATCGTGGATGCGAATGTCGAACGGGCCCGAGCCATTCAGCGTGATCCCCGCTTTCGAGAGCAGCTCTTGAAGAACCCGTTGCTCGGTCATTGGATATACTCCCCAAAGAAGTATATCCGCTGCGTGTGGATTTTCCAGCTGATTACCAACCGTTCTAGCGTATCCTGTTCCCAGCATGTTGCTAAAAGTCGAAAGCCTTTCCAAAACTTATGAGACGTCATCGGGAAAGCCGGTTTCGGTCCTGAGCGACATTAACCTATCCATCGACGGTGCCGAGTTCGTGACCATCATGGGCCCGAGCGGCTCGGGTAAGTCCACTCTCTTGCAGCTGATTGGCAGCCTCGATCGGCCAACCGGTGGCCGCATCCTGGTCAACGGCGCTGATCTGTCGAGCCTGGACGAAATGGGCCGCACGCTTTTCCGTCGCCGCAAACTGGGCTTTGTCTTTCAAGCTTTTCATCTGATTCCGCTGCTCACTGCCGAAGAAAACGTGGCGCTGCCCCTGGTACTCGACGGCACGAGCCGGGGCAAGGCACTCGAGCGCGCGCGGGCATTGCTGGGTGGCGTTGTCGGGCTAGGCCAGCGCGGCAAGCACCGTCCGGGCCAACTTTCGGGCGGCGAAAAGCAGCGGGTGGCCATTGCGCGGGCACTGATCGCCAATCCTGATCTCATTCTGGCCGATGAGCCCACAGGCGCCCTCGACAGCGCCACGAGTGGCGAAATTCTGGCGCTCTTGAAAAGCCTGCGGAGTGAACAAGGCCGCACCATCTTGATGGTGACTCATGATGAAACGGCAGCGCGTTACGGCACAAGAATCATTCGGCTGCGTGATGGTCGAATGGTGGCTGACGGAAAGCCGGCCTGAACCCATGATTCAATGGCTGGGCGTGAGAAATCTGACTGTCAGATTATGGCGAACAACCTCGACCGTGCTTGGCATTGGAGCGGGCGCCTCGCTTTTTCTGACGGTCGTTCTCATCAATCAATCCGTGCTGCAATCTTACCGCGAGAGCCTTGAGGCACTCACGGGCCGGGCCGAGCTGGTCGTCACGCCCGATGCTTCGTCTTGGATGCCCGAAGAGCTGCTGTCCAAAATTGAACAGGTTCCCGGCATTGCGCACGCCACGCCGTCGGTTCAGACCATGGCCAAGATTACCTGGGCCGACGGGAACTTCGCGCGAAATGGCGCCAAGGCAAGCCTGATCACCGGCGACTCGCTTGAGTTCCTGAACAGCACCAGCCACATCCTGCTTGCGCGCAGCTTTGCCGCGCGCAACGGCCTGAAAGTAGGCGACACGGTAACGGCCTCAACCCCCACCGGAGCCAAAAGCCTGACAATACGCGGCCTGTTGCCAGAAGGGGGAATGGCAAAAGCTTTCGGTGGCGCGTTGGCGGTCATGGATATCGACGCTGCCCGAAAGACGTTTGCATTTGATGGGCAAACAAGCCGCGTCGATCTTTTCTTGAAGGCGGGAACCTCGCCGCGCCAGGCCCAGGCGAGGGTTTCGACCCTGCTCGGAGCCAGCTTTCGGGTCGAAGAGCCCGCCGAGCGGGTGGATAACTTTCAAAACAGCTTTCGTTCGTTTCAAGCGTTGATTGAGTTCCTGGCGGCAGTGGGGTTATTCGTGGCATGGGTTCTCGTTGCGGGAACCATTCACGTAAGCGTCACCGAACGCCAGGGCGAGCTGGGAATATTGCGCGCCATCGGCGCGTCGCCGATGCAAATCCTAACTATGATTCTGGGCGAGTCGTTCTGGCTCGGCCTGCTGGGCGGCGGGCTTGCGCTGGCCGCATCTTTTGTTTTCAGCCACGCCATGCTGGGCACCGTTGTGGCCGCGCTGTCCGCACAAGCGCTGCTCAAAATTCCTGAGCCGCAGCTTCACCTGCCGCTCGTACAGGCATTCGAGTTTCTGCTGCTGACCGCGACAGGCGCCGCGATAGCGGGGCTATTTCCGGCGTGGCGCGCAACCCGGGTTTCGCTCCTGGCCTCGATCGAAAGAGAACAGCCACATGCGGCTGCTGAAGCGCCATGGGCCACGCTCGCGGCGCCAGTGCCGTCGCTGATCGCGCAAATGGCAATTCAGAATGTCGTGCGTCGCCCGAGCCGCACCTCGACAACGGTTGGGCTTCTGGCCACCGCGCTGGCTTTCGTGGCGGTAATCGAGGTCATGACCGGCAGCTTCGAGAAGACTCTTTCGGCCCGGTTCGATCACACGCTCACTCCAGAGCTCGTCATTTTCGGACAAGGCAAGGGACGCCCCGATCAGCGACAGACGCTGCATGAAGGTTTCGTCGATGAGCTGCGCGGCCTGCCCGGCGTACGAGGCGCTTATGGCCGACGGCTCCTGCCGATTCGCTACGAGGGCCGCGAGATTTCGCTGATCTCGCTGGACGATATGGGAGTCGAGACCGGTTACCGTGTGCTCGACGTCGTCGATCGCCCGCGCGAGCAAGCGGGAATCGAACTTTATTCGAGCCCTGACTTCACCGTGCTGGTTTCGGAATCTTTCCGGAACCACTTTCACAAGAGCACCGGTGATTTTTTGTGGCTCGCGGCGCCTATGGGAAATGTTCGGGCGCGCGTCATCGGCATCACGACCGACTTCAGCTCGCCCAACGGCGCGCTTTACACCAGCCGAGCCTGGTATCGAAAAATCTGGAAAGACCCGCTGCTCAACGGAATCGGAATCATGGTCCAGGAGGGCCACGGCACAACCGCTCTTCAGACGACCCTGCGTTCGCGGTACGCCCTTTCGCGTAACGTGGTCGTGCTTTCCGATCGGGAGTATCGCAACGAGGTCCAAGGCATCGCGGCGCAGGCGATTGTCTACGTCAAGAGCCTGCGCTGGGCAGCCTTGTTCATTGCGCTGATCGCGCTGTTCAACTCATTCATGGTCGACATTCGCGAACGATGGCAGGAGCTGGGATTGCTGCGCGCGGTGGGCATGAGCCCTTTGCAAATGATGGCGATGCTGGTTTTCGAAGCGCTGCTCAAGGCGGCAATGGCCGTGATACTGGGTCTTGGCCTGGGACTGGGCGTGGCGTGGTTCGGACTTACAAATTTTCTGACCACCAGGCTGGGCTGGGTTTTTCATCTGCACTTTTCATGGCAGGCGCCCGCGCTGTGTGCGGCACTTGCAGGAATCGTTTCGATTCTGGCAGTGGCGATTCCGGCGTTTAAGGCCGTGTCGCTCGAGGTCAGCCTGGCTCTGGCCGAGCTCTAGCCACCGCTGTTTTCCGGAAAAAGCCACCGGAAGCGTCCCGCGACCGGTGTCAGGAAATCGTGAAACTTTTACAAGCTTGGTGCAATCATTCCGCCGGCGAGTGCCTTTGTCCTGGCCGCTTCCTCGACGGCCAAAGGATCGGGCGATTCCAATTTTGCCAGAAGACTGTAGGCACACGGCACCACGAACAGCGTAAGAACCGTGGACGCCATTACTCCGCCAATGATCGCCACAGCCATTGGTATCGTCGTCTCGGCGCCGGGGCCGATTGAGATGGCTTCGGGCAAAGCGCCGGCAATCGTGGCCACTGAGGTCATGATAATCGGCCTAAGCCTTACTGGGCAGGCTTTTAAGAGAGCGTGGCGAACATCCAGCCCTTCATCGCGGCACTGGTTGGTGAAGTCGACCAGTAGAATTGAATTTTTCTTCACAATACCCATCAGGAGAATGAAACCGATCAGGCTGTAGATGTTGATCGACTGGTGAAACGCCCAAAGCCCGATGAAGGCGCCGGAAAAACTGAAGGGCAACGCCATGAGCACCGTTACCGGATGAATGAAGCTGTTGAACTGCGAAGCCAGCACCATGTACGAAACCAGCAGCCCCAGAATCATGGCGTAGATGAGGCTCTGAAACGACTCCTTGAAGCTTTGTGAGCTGCCGGTCATTTTGAGGAAATAGCCCGGCGGAAGCATGTTGCGAGCCAGCTCTTCCACGCCTTTGAGTGCCTGGGCCTGCGATACGCCAGGAGCCGGATTCGCATATACCGTGATGGCCCGGGCGCGATTCAGGCGGGAAATCAGCATCAAGCTTGGCTTGATCTGCTGGTCCACCAGCTCGGAAAGTGGAATCGTCTCACCGCGGTTGTTTCGAATCTTGATGCGGTTCAGGGCCGGCACCTTGTCACGCTGCGAGGCGATCAAACGCAACTCAATCGCGTAACGATGCCCTGCCTTCGAATATTCGGTCTGCCCGTTCATGATCGCGCCACCAACCAGCGCATTGATGACCGAGGTAACCGCGTTCAGCGACACCGCGTGGCGTGCCAGCTTTTCGCGGTTTGGCACCAGCTGAACCTCGGGCTGACCCGGCTGGATGTCGGTATTGGTGTCATTGACGAAGCTGCTCTTCTTCATCGCGTCCATGACTTTATTGGCGACCGTGTTCAGCTCATCCCAGTCGGGTCCCTGAATGATGAACTCCACCGGAAAACCACGGCTTGCCGCAAAACCGCGCAGCGACAGATCTTGAATATTGATCTACATGCCCCTGATGTTTTTCTTCAAATCCTTGCGAAATCTGTTGATGAGCTCGGCCTGCGTGGCCTTTCGCTTGTCGCGATCCACGAAGGTGACAAAGGCATTGCCCTGGTTGACGGCATCGCCGCCGAAGCCGCCGACCACGGCGAACACCCCGTTGACTTCGGGCTGGGTGAGCAAATAATCCTCGACCAGGCCAATCTTGGCGTTGGTCATGCCCAGGGCCGAGCCCACGGGCAGCTTGAAGCGCATCAGGGCCATGGACTGGTCCTGCGCCGGCATCATTTCGGAAGGCACCAGCTTGGCTACCCCAAGGCTTGCGACGAAAAGAGCCAGGGTAAACGCCAGGGTTTTCCAGCGATGGTGAAGCAGAAAACCCAGAAGCCGGCCATAGTTGTTGGACAGCTTGCGGAAAACCCGCTCCACGAAACCCGCCAGGCCTTTCGGGTGCAGATCGACATGCAGGTAGCGCGAACAACGCATG
>JACQAW010000379.1 GCA_016194725.1 Deltaproteobacteria bacterium | reverse complement strand
CGACGCTCTTCCGATCTGCACATCGCTGACGGGGCCCTTGGTCTGTACTTTGGTCGCCACGCCTTCGGGGTGCCGGTCTTTGAACGTATAGCCGTAGTGCCCGCCCTGCGCCTCGGCCGAAGCCATTCCGCGGTAGCTACCCGATTCGCGCGCCCACTGCGGCACTTCGTCGGTGCCGGCCAAAAGCTTGCCCAACATTACCGCGGCTGCGCCCGCAGCCAATGCCTTGGTGGCATCGCCGCTGTTGCGAATGCCGCCATCGGCAATCACTGGCGCCTTGGTGACCGCCGCGCAGTCGGCGATCGCGGTAAGCTGGCCGTAACCCGCGCCCGTCACGATGCGAGTCGTGCACATGCTGCCCGGGCCGATGCCCACTTTAAGAACGTCAGCGCCCCACTTGGCCAGATCAGCCGCGCCTTCGGGCGTGGCCACGTTGCCCGCGATGAAAACCGGACGCAGTAGCGGCATGAAGCGCGCGCGCGTAACGGTTTCGGCGTAAGAGCGCAGCTCGCCCAGCGCGCGTTCCATCATCGTGCTGTGTCCATGCGCGACGTCGAGGCAGAGAATGTTCGCGCCGCGGTCGATGAGCTGCTTGCCGAACGCGATTTCATCCTTGGTCACCCCCACGGCAAAAGCTCGGTTGCGCAGCTGCAAAACTTTTTCAAGCTGCTGCAGGCGCGCTTCGGCGGAAAGGTAGCGATGGATGATGCCAAGGCCACCCAGAAGCTCCATGGCCGTGGCCATCTGGAATTCGGTAACCGTGTCCATATTGGAAGAGACGATCGGGCAGGCCAGTCGAATGCCGGCCAGATCGACCGAAAGGTCAACCGAGCTGCGAGTCTCGATTCCTGAAAGCCGGGGAACGAGCAAAAGGTCATCAAAACCATAGGTCTTCTTGCGAATTTTCATAGATCCCATTCCCTAACCTTTTTTGCGGAATTGTTCCAGTAGCTCAAGTTGACTCATTTAGGTGCCTCATTATACGCTGCAACATCATGATTTCAGCCCTTTTACCCGTTCGCGACGGAGCCGCCTGCCTTGATACGGCGCTCGAGTCGCTCTACTCCCAGCAGCTCCGCCCCGACGAATGCGTGGTCGTCGACGACGGGTCGCTGGACGCTACCGCGGCAATTCTGGAAACATGGAGCCGCCGCTGGAACGGCTTGCGAGTCGTGCGAACACCGGGCGTGGGCGTTGCCCGCGCGCTGAATGCCGGTCTGGAACACTGCCAGGGCGACTGGATCGCCCGCATGGACGCCGACGACCGCGCCCGTCCGGAGAGGCTCGCGCGGCAGCTGGCCACCGCCCGCGAAAGTGGCGCCACGCTCGTGGGCTGCGAGGTTACGCATTGGGTGCAAGGCGACGACTCGGCGTTCAGGGGCATGCGCCGGCACATCGATTGGGCAAACGGGCTGCACTCGCACGACGAGCTGGAAAATGCGTTGTGGATCGACTCGCCGCTGCCGCATCCGGGCTGGCTGGTCACCAAAAAATCTTACGAGGCGGTTGGCTGTTATGACGAGAGCGGCAAGCTGCCTGAAGACTACGAATGGCTGCATCGCTTTTTCGCGGCAGCCCGCAAGAGCAACGGGCTGCGCGCGACCAAAGTGGCTGGTATCGCGCTACTCGACTGGGCCGAGTCGCCAACCCGGCTTACTCGCGCTTCCGACTACTGCACCGAAGACGCGTTCAATACCGTGAAGGCACGGGCGCTGCGCGGTCTGCTTGCCGGACGCACTCCTGATATTTTTGTTTTCGGCCTCGGCCCCAAAGGTCGGGCCATGGTTCCAAAACTCCGCGAAGTATTGGGTCCGCTGCGGGCCATCGTAGACGTGAGCGTAAAGAAAACCGGCCGCGATTTTCAGGGCACCGCGGTTTGGGAAATAAAACGGTGGGCCGAAACTCCGGCCCAGGACCCGTTCGTCATCATCTGCCTGGGCACGCCTGAAACTCGCCAGGCCGCAGTGGGCCTTTGCGTGCAACACGGGCTCGCGCCAATCCAACAATTTATCGCACTTTAAATCGAAAGCTCAGTTCGTCAAATTCGACCTCACCCAGTCGTCGTTGATGTATGGGTTTTTCTCCATTCCCGTAGCCTTCGAATACGACAAGGGCACCCACATGAAATCAGGATGAGAGTTGATGAGCACTTCGTAGTTGACGCCGTTTTTCCATTGGCCCCCGTATCCCTTGGTGGTCAGCACGATGTCGCCCGATTTGGTCATCACGCCGTCCCTGTCGAACTCCACCGGGCCGTCGAGCCAAAGCTCGTAGCGCAATTTGCGGCTGTTGTAGAAAAGGCTATCGCGCCAGTCGAAGCGCGACATGAGATCGCCGGGATTGACCTCGTCCATGGCCCACCAGATCGTGGTCGTGACGTTCACCCGGTAGATGCCCGGATAATCGCGGTCGCGGCCCAGGTAATCATCGGGTTTGATGGGCTCGATTTCGTAGGCGACTACCGGGTGATTCCAAACCTCAGCCCCCGTGTAGCGGTCGACAATCAGGCTGCGGCCCTTGCGACCCACGTAGTTGGTCATCATCAGATGAAACTGCGCGGGCACAACGTCCCAAAACGCGTCGCTCGTGAAGTCATTGGCGTCCCAGACGCGCGTACCAAGGAAATCGGCGCCCGACTCCATCCAGTATTCGCTCAGCAGCGCCTTGCGGTCGCCGGCGCTGAACTCGACGCCGTTGATCGTGCGTGATTTGCGCGGCTCGGTTTCCATGATGGCCGCGGTTGCCCAGCCGTTGCAATGGCCCCACCACGCATAACCCGGCCTGCCGCTGCCGTGGTACTGGAATTCCCAGTTCCCCACGAGGCCGCCGGTGCCCAGCGCTCGGTCAAGTTTGGCTGCGGGGCTATCGGGCGCGTACTTCGTGCCGGCGATGCCATTCTCGGCATAGGGCCACCAGTGGCCCGACCAAGGCACAGGATCGGCGACAGCCTTCGGGAATTTTTTTTGCAGCTTCGCCAGATTCGTTTCTTCGTAAATATCGGGCCCCCGCTCGTGGCGGCCAGGCGCGGCGGTATTATCCAGGGCCGTCTCTATTTTCTCCTGACTCACGAGCTTGCTCGAGCCGCTCATGGTCTCGACCTCACTGGGCCAAAGGTCGCCATGTTTCCAGGAAACCCGCACCGTTCTTGAAAAAAGATCGGGTGACTCAAAGGCGATTGTCTGCTGCTGCGCCGATACCGCGGCATCATTCCCCGACAACAGCTTTGCACGCCCCAGATCGGGCAACTCGACTGGAAATGAATCAAAGCCCAGGCGAAGATTTCCGGTAATGCCGGTAATTTTCAGCTGCCGATTGAGAGTGAAGAGTGCCTGGCCCGCGCCATCGCTTTTACCGTCGGCGTCTACCGGAAGCACCTTTACCTGGGCTTCGCCAGCCGCGTTGATTTGCAGAACCCGAAACCGGTAAAAAACCGGATCAAGCTGGTAATTCAAATGCGCGCTCACATTGTCGTCGCCATGAACCATGCCGGGACTTACGCGAGTCACCGAAATCAGCCACTGATCACCCGGCACGTAAAACCGCGACAGGCCCAGCTGTTCGGTAATCCGCCTCGAGACGCCCTCGGTGGCCAGCGCACCCTCTTTTCTTTCGGCAAGAAAATGCGCGGTGTCCGCAATCGCTTTTTTTCGATACGAATCCGCGTCCGCGAATGCCTGGGCGCTGGTCAGAAGCAAAAGGCCGGCAACGATTGTTTTCTTCATGAACGCTAGAACTAGCAGCTCATCCAGATCGGGCAATCGAAGGTAATGTTCAGCAGATGCGCTTGCGTTCGGTGGCGCCTTCTTCGTAGCTGTGAAAATGGTCGAGTTCGTCTTCGGGAAAGCTCCAGCAGTAGTAGCCCTGTCCATTGTCGAAGTCGACGAGCCACAGTCCTTTGACCTCACAGCCCAGCTTTTGCAGTTTTTCGGCCCAGGCCCTCACGGTGGCGTCGATCGAGCCGCGCAGTTCATCGAACTCCGTATCGTCTTCAGAAAGGCATTCCAGCTTCGCCAGCAGGCTATTCACCATTCCCACCGCATCGGCCGTTACTTTTCTTAAGAGTGGAACCAGATCGCGGGCCTCTTGCAGGGTAAAAACTCTTTTTTCGCCGGCGATGGATGCGATTGACATGACACTATATAGGCGTGGGTTTCCGGATACGTCAACCGCGACGCGGTCTGCTGCCCAGCCACACCGCGGTAAGCAGCAAGACGCCGCCGAGGAAGGTTGAAAGCGTGACGGCCTCGCCTAGAAAAAAATATCCCCACACCACGCCCAGCACCGGCTGCACGTAGAGGGTCACCGCCATGATCGAAACCGGCGTATCGATCATGACAATCATCCAGAAAAGATAAGCGAAAAGCGTACAACCCGGGCCCAGATACAGTATGGCCGCCCAGTCGGTCCACTGGCCGCGCTGAAGCAGAGGAATAATGCCCCCCAGGCGCGCCGGCCCGTCGACAAGCAGGTTGTGCGTGAAGATCAACGCGATGCCCACCCAGATCGCCACGGTAAGAAAAACCACCGGGCTTCTGCGATTCAGCACGGGCTTGGCGATCGTGGAGTAAGCGGATTCGCTCAGCGTCGAAATGAGAAAAATCGAATTCCCGACCATACGCGGATCTGAAAATGAAATCAGTTTAGCCCAGGTGACGTCGGTAAGAATGCCGGCGCCGCAGACCGCCAGGCCAAGCGAGATGAACTGCACGGCACGCAGGCGCTCACCCAGCATCAGACAGGCCGCGAATATCGTGACCAGCGGCTCGAGCGCGATCATCAAAGAGGAATCTATGGCCCGCGACAGGTGTACGCCGGTCATCTGGCAGTAAGGCGAAACGAAAAATGTCAGAAGCCCCACTAGCAGCAGCCTGCCATCGAGCCGCTGCAGATCGCGCAGCCAGGCACCCAGATAGGAACGCCGGCGGATTTGCTTCTGCCTTTCGGGCCCCGTCAAAACGCAATACAACATTAAAGGCAGGCCAGCCGAAAGATAGCGCAGCAAGGACAGCTCCATCGGCGAGTAATGTTTCATCAGTTCTTTGCTGGTGGAGTAGGCCCCTGACCACAATAAATTACAAAAGATGAGGCCAGCCAGCTTCGCGCGCGACATACAGGTCGACTAGCACAAGTACCTATAAAAACTCAATGAAATCAATAACTAATATTAACTTGACCATTTAGATCAATTATTATATTAATAGGCCCAACTTATCTGTCTTTTGGAGGCTTTAACGTGCGTCGCAAACCCCTGCTCCTTGCCTTGCTGCTCTTGCTCACTGCCGGACTCGCCTCGGCAAACCTGAAAGTTTCACTGGTTACGGTCAGCCCCGGCCCGATTATTTTCGAATCTTTCGGCCACACCGCGCTGCTGGTTGAAAATCCCGACATCTCGAGCGACGGAATTCTTTACGAGTATGGCGCCGTAAATCCCAACAAGATTTTCTCGAACCCCGACCCCATGGCCGCGTTCAACGACCTGTTTGAGTCGAAGGTAAAAACCAACGCCGCCAAATCGCCTACTCCTTTGACGCCAATCGACGCCTCGATGCGGTTTCCTCTGATCTTGAAATATCGTTACCTGCTGCCTCAGGCCGGCTCGTATCGCGAAGTGAATATCGACGAGCTCGAGCTGACCCAGGACCAGGCCACGAAGTTCGTGGCGCTGGTGGAAAAAGACATCGCCGCGGGCGAATATTACTATGACAACTACAAGAACAACTGCGCCACCAAAGTACGCGACCGCCTATTCGACGACACCGTGCTGGGCCAGGCGCCACGCCAGGACCTTGATGCCAAAGTGGACACGTCGGCGCAGACGCTGGTGCTCGAATCCATCGACGAAGCCATAGCCCTGAACCCGAAGCATATCCTGTCTCTGATGGCTCCCGTAATGGAACGCAGCTCGAAAGGCAGCCAGGCGCTGATGATGCTGCAGGTGATTGGTATTCCCAAACAGTTCAGCAGCTCGGCGGATTTCATGGATTCGATTCAAAAGGGCGATGTCCAGCTGCAAAGCTTCATGGCCGGCGAGCCGCTGGCCGCCAGCTTCCACAATTATTTCGTAGGTACCGAGCTGACCGAAAAGCCAATACCGCTGTCCCGCACTCTGTTCTTGCCCAAGAAGCTGCGCGCCGCACTGTTAAACGTGGTGAACCCCGCCACAGGCAAACCTCTCATCGAGATCGCGCATGAAATTCATCGCACCACTGCCGACGAAATCGCGATGATGAAAGCCAGAATGACACCCGTTCCCAGCACGATTCCCGCGCCGGCTGGCAACGGTCAGATTGGCTCACCCGGAATGCACCACGGTTTGTAAACACGATAGCGCCCCTGGAAATTTCGCAGTAAGCTTGGCTCATGCCAAAAACGCCCGCTGGAAAACCCGTTCGCGAATCCACCGTCCAGATGACTGAGGTGGTCTTACCCGGCCACACCAATCAGCTGGGCACCATTTTCGGCGGCCAGCTCATGGCCTGGATCGATATCGCGGGTTCGATTGCGGCAGGACGCCACGCGCGCACGGTTTGCGTGACTGCAAGCATTGACGCGCTTCATTTCGTGGCGCCCGTGAAGCTCGGGCATTTCGTGTGCATCTATGCCAGCGTGAATTTCGCGGGAAGGACGTCGATGGAAATTGGCGTGAGGCTTGAAAGCGAAGACCCGCGCACTGGCATTCGCACTCACGTCGCAAGCTCTTACCTGACGTTCGTGGCCTTGGATAAGGATGGAAAGCCGCAGCCAGTTCCGCCGGTGATTCCGGTCACCGAGGAAGAGAAGCGGCGATATCAGCATGCGCAGCTGCGGCGGCAGTCGCGGTTGGCGTTGAAAGCTGAGCTCGAAACAAAAAAACCCGGATGAGGCATGGGTCAGGGGCAAGGGTAGGTTTTAGGCGGGTGGCAGGCGGCATGCGATAAAAACCCATGCCCCATCTTTCTCAGTCATCCAGCTCGGTATCTTCCGCATTAGGCAGCCAGTATCTCTCAAACTCCTGCTCAAACACCAGCTTGGTGGAGTCAACCAGTCGATCGATATACAGCTTGCCGTCCAGATGGTCGAACTCATGCTGGAGCACGGTTGAAAGGAAATTCTCGGCGATGAATTCGGCGGCTTTGCCGTCGCGGTCAAGATACTTCACCTTGATCTTGTTCGGCCGCGCCACCAGGCCGCGCAGGCCGGGCACGCTCAGGCAGCCCTCCCAGTAGCTGTTCGTCGCTTTGTTCAGGATGGTGAGCACGGGATTGATGAAAACGTGCAGCCCGACGTGCTCCTTGTTGGGATAGCGTGGATTGTCCTGCACTTCGACCACCGAAAGCCTTATCGGCCGGTGCACTTGAGGTGCTGCCAGCCCCAAGCCGTCGTATTCGTGCATCGTCTCGATCATGTCGTCGATGAACTGCTGAAGCTCGGCGGACTTGATTTCTTTTTCGGTAACGGGCGCGGCTTCGCGACGCAAGATGGGATGGCCCATGCGGGCGACTTTTAAAATTGCCATATTTTTCAGTCTCCTAAAAACGCTGAGTCAGCCATTTATTGGTCTCAGCCAGGCGCTGCAGGCGCTGCTCGGACTCATGATTGGGCTCGCCTTTATCTTCTGAGCAAATGGCCAGCGCAAGCTCACTGGCCATCAGCATCATTTCTTTATCCCAGTAGGTATTGCCCGCCACCATCAAGGGCGGGCCGGCGACGATTTTTTCCACCAGCCGGGCTTTGCCAGCCCGATAAGGAACTTCATTTTCAATTTTATCAGTCAGCACGCCTTTTTCAACCAGCACCGAGCTGCCCAAGACGCGGTCGGACGGAATTCCAAATCCTTTGACGCCGGCCTGCACGATCCAGCGCGGAGAACCGGTCACCACCCAGACTTCAAAACCCGCATTCAAAAGCCCGTGCGTGAACTCGCGCATGGGCTCGAACACGAACTTTGTCCACTGGTCGCGGAAAAACTCATCGCACCAGCGCATGAGATCCACTTCTTCGACGCCGGCATTCCACTGCGCAAGCCAGCCATAGGCCTGAGCGGAATTGCCGTCGACGGACTCTTTTAGATACGTGTTCCACGCATCTTTTTTCGGCGCGTGGCGAATAGTGCCACGTTCGAGCTGGTGCTTGAAAAAAGCCTCTCCCACGTCGCCGCGCCAAAGGGTGCCATCGGCGTCAAAAAGCGCGATGCGGCGCCCTTCACGCTCACGGCTGGTAAACCGCGCCAAATCGCGGGCCACGCCCGCATCAAAGCCTGAGATCAATTTTTCTCTCCATGCGGATAGGGGCACAGGCCGCTTTTTGCGCCTATGGGAATTCCGCGCCGGCGGCTGATTTCGTTTCGAACCGCCCAGAGCTCGGGGAAAAACTGATTGGCCAGGCCCCTCATCAGATATTTTTCGGCATGCACGCCTTTCAGCGAAGGGACATCACCACCGATGATGCGTTTTACCAGCTGCAGGTGCAGGTAACGAAAATTCAGAAACTGCTCGTCCAGGCCAAAGAGGTCTTCGGCAATCAAGAAAAGCTCGGGGTGCCGGGTCGGATTGTCATGCAGCTCTTCGACAGTGACGCGGTTTTTTTCGAGCTGTTTTTTGAACGGTTCCCAGAGCGTGGGCGCGGCCCCAAGTATGGTGTTGAAGCCGGGGCTTTCCTGACCGCTGCCTTTACCCAGCTGCGTGCGCACTTTGTGGTATTCGTTCGGCGACATCGTGTTCAGCAGCCGAAGCTGTTCGCTGAGCAGCTGGGAAATCTGGCCGCAGCGCGTGAAAAGAACGTGTGCCTCGACGAAACGGGACTCCGAGATCCAAGCCTTGATCTGTTCAACCTCGTGCAGATACAGCTTCATCCACAGCTCTGCGACTTGATGCACGATTTGAAATTGCATCTCATCGTGACAGACCAGCTTGTCGGGGCTTTTCTGAAGAGACATCAAGGTCTCGGTATTCAGATACTTTTCGTAATCGGTATTGGCCATAGCACACGCTTACACTGACCGGGTGAAAGTTGCCAGGATCTTGCCTGCATGGTACTTCTAAATCTGGGGAAAATTTTGAGGGGGATATCTACGATGAGTCGCATCTTCGCAGCAGGCCTTGCCCTGCTTTATGTCGCCGCTTGGACGCCTGCCCGCGCACAAGACAATCCGTTTACTCCGCTTATGGATGATACGCAGTCGCATCCAGTTCCAACGCCGCATCCCGGCCCGGCACCTGCGCCGCATCCGGCGCCACAGCCGCACCCTGGGCCACAACCACATCCCGGTCCGCAGCCGCATCCCGGTCCGCAGCCGCATCCCGGTCCACAGCCGCATCCCGGTCCACAGCCGCACCCCGGCCCGCAGCCTGGACCGACGCCTCACCCACACCCACATCCGGGCCCTAATCCACATCCGCATCCGGGGCCTTACCCGCACCCGCATCCCCATCCGGTGCCACATCCTTTTCCTCGCCCGGTTCCCATTCCGCCACCACCCCATCCGGTGCCGCCACGCGAGGAGCTTTTGCTCGAGGGTGAGTTGAAGCCTTACAACTCCGAGTCCCTGCCGTTTTATTTCGCTTACACGATCGTGGTCGAAGCCTACCACTACGAAGGCTACCCGGACGTCACCATGACGCTTTATCCGCGCGTGGTCTGCAATCAGCCCGACGGCTGCCCTGACGTGTATGCGCCACCAGCCTCGACTCTTGAAGTGCGGAATCATTACATGGATAACTGCGACTCAGGCGTCTACGAGGCATTCAACCTGAGCAGCTATGCCGATGATATCACCGACGCCGTGCTCATGGACAGCTACGGCACGTCGTGTGGTCCGAACGATCAGCTGTCCATCGACGTGACTCACATCGATGGCATCAGGGAACAACTGGTAGGTTTTCGCACGTTTTAGCCCGGCGACGCATAGGCCCCTCAGGGTCCATGCGTGGGCGGCCGCACGCCCACGATTCGAATAAAATACCCGGCGCACCACTTTAAAAAGTCGGCCTGCTGGGCGGGCGCCATTTCGCCGTTGAATACCGAGACGGCGTTCCAGTCGTAAACTTCGACCACGCGCTCACGCTCGACCAGGAAAGGCTGCTTGAACTTCGTCTTGGGATAGTTGATGGGAATGATGACCAGCCGGTCGCGCAGCGACTCCAGCTCGGGCTCGCTGCCCAGAATGCCGATGTAGTCTTTCAATCGTAAAAGGTCGGGCAACACGTTCAAACGTGACTTCGCGACCTCGGGCGTCCAGCCGTGCGATTTCTGCACTTCCCAGATCAAGGGGCTCACCCTGGCTGCCGCCAGATGCCATTCATCGGTAATCGTGGCCATAAAGGACATGGTATAATAGTTCCCACGGAAGGGATACACCGGTATGCCGCAAGAACGGTCTGGCACATTTTTCGTCAAGGGCGAGAAGATTGTCTTGAAGAAAGACGGCACGTGGGTGGCCGACGGCATCGAGATCACTCACGAGCAAACGTGCGCGTTGTTCTACAAAGCCATTCACTGGGACCCGACCGAAAAGAAGTTCTGCCTGAAAGTGGGCTACGAGACCATCTTCATTGAGGTCGAAGACACGCCGCACTTCGTGAGCTCGCTGGAGCTGGGCGCGAAGCCCCGGGCCACGCTTGCAAGCGCGGCAACGATTGCGCTGCAGGCAGCGCGCCTAAAATACGAATATGGGAATCTCTATCTGCGCCTGGACGACGGGCTGCGAGCCAAATTTCTTTCGGCGCCGTATTACGACCTCATGTCGCTGCTGGAAGAAGACGACGAGTTTTACTTTCTTACCATTTCAGCTGAGCGGGTGAACCTTGCACCGAAAGCTCGCGCAGGCGGGGCATTCCGCCCAGGTGCTCCAAAGCGGCCTTGATGGCTTTTTTGACCTGTTCGTTTTTTTCGATCTGCAGCTGGTCGCTCAGCTCCTTGGCAGCTGAAATTCCGCCAAATTTTGCCAGGGCCTTGGCGCTGGATATGCGTAATTCAACGGAACGGCTCACGTCGCGCAAAATGCCGGCGATGGTTTGAAAAGTCGAAGGCACGGCCAGCGCGCCCAGGCTTTCCAGCGCGGCAGTTTGATAATAAGGGTTCGCTCCCGCGACGTAATCCGCCAGCAGCGCGGCTGCCCGTTTGTCGCCCAGGGTTCCGAAGGCCTCGAGCACCGACTGCACCAGCTTGCGATGGCCGGGCTGATTGCTTGATTTCTGCATCTGCGTGTACAGCAGCTCAAAGGCCCTGGCGTGGTGCGAATGCGCCAGCGTCAGCGCCAGACGTGCCAGCACGCGAATCTCGGGCTCGTTTTCAAAACGCTGCGCGATCAGATCGGCAAGCTCGGGGGCGAGATACTCGTGGGCCGCATTGGCCGCGGCCAGCCGCACCTCGACGTTGGCATCGGTGACACGTTCGTGCACGGCTTTTTGAATGAGCTTGAAATCGCCATCCGTAAAGTCTTTGGCTTTGCGGGCGGCGGTCAGCAGCTCGAGCATTTGCACTTGCAATGCCGGCAGGCTCTCGCGGCTCAGGCGGCCCACCAAGTCGCGGGCCAGCTCTATTTTAACCGACGCGCGATCAATTTCATCCAACGTTTCAAAACGAATGAGCCACGGGCTCTTTTCGGCGTCTTCGAGCCAGAAGTGCAGCTCGCGTGGCGTGCGATCGGCGACCACTTTCTTCAAGATCTTGAGGGCAGGGTCAAGCGCAACGCCGCTGGGAACGGGAAAACCCGCAGGCAGATTCAACGTAAACGTTTGCTTGGCCGCGCCCAGCTCGATTTGCGCGGGCGTCGTGACCAGCGCCCCAGCGGCGTCGCGGCCCGCAATGAGCAGCTCGAGCGGCAGCTTGAATACCTTGCCAGGTTGCTCGAGGGTCAGCTGCAAGGCATGCATCGAGGTGTCGTAGGTCCAGGACAGCGCCAACACGGGATAGCCCGCGCCAAAAACCCACTGATTGAAAAAATCGGTCAGATCGACGCCCGACGCATCCTCGAAAGCCTTTTTCAGATCGGCCGAAGACGTGTTACCGAAAGCGTGCTTTTTCAAATATGCCACGCTGGCGTCATGAAATACCGCTTCGCCCAGCTTGTGGCGAAGCATATGCAAAACCCAGCCGCCTTTTTCGTAAACCGCGGGAGTGAACTTGTCTTCGGGCGCGACTTTCGGATCGACCAGCGCGGCGCTGCCGTCGACATCAAACTGCAAATAACTCGTGCGCTGCACCAGCAGCCCTTCAACCGCGGCATCAGCCCCGTGAAACTGGTGAGTAAAAAGCGTTTCGGCGTACGTGGCAAAGCCTTCGTTCAGCCATAAATCGTCCCAGGTTTTGGGTGACACCAGATCGCCCCACCACTGGTGGGCAAGCTCGTGGGCCACGGTTTCTTCGCCCCCCTGATCACCGTTGATATAGGCGTCAGACATGGTGGTCGCCGTCGTATGCTCCATCGCGCCGGTGTAAAGAGGCACGGTCGACATCGCATATTTTTCGTAGGGATACGGCAGCCAGAGCGACGAGAAATACTCGATCATCTTTGGCGTGCGCTCAAAGTCCACGCGGGCTTTGGCCTCGAGGTCCTTGGGCACGTAATACTGCACGGGCAACGCGCCGGCGTGCCCGTCGATCACCGTATACGGCGCGATTGCCAGCGAGATGAGATAGGTGGGAATGGGAAATTTTTCCTGCCACTCCAGCGTCGTGGTCTTGGATTCCGCATGCGCCGCGCGGCTAATGAGCGCTCCGTTGCTCAAGGCCACCCAGCCATCCGGAGCGGTAATGCGCATCTCGGAGCGTTTGGCTTTTACCGTCGGATCATCGATGCAGGGAAACCAGCTGCGCGCCAGCTCGGGTTCAACCGTGGTGTAAACCGTGGGCGTCACGTCGTGGCGCGTGCCGTCGGCATTCACGAAAAAAAGCCCATGCTCGATTCCGCCGTCGCGGCCGTCGCGTTTGTCGCCCGAAACACTGTACGCGAAGGTCAGCGAGAATTTCGTAGCCCCGCTTTCACGCAACGCAACGGGCAGAGTCACGCGCACGCTGGCCGCAAGAATTTCGAAGCGGGCCTCAGACTTCACGCCGGCCTCGTCCGTAAACCAGACTTTCGTGATCTTCAGGCCAACGGCGTCGAAATCCACTTCCGTCAATTTTTCCGACGCTACCAGGTCAGCCGTGAGCGTCCCTTCGAGCTTACCCTCGGCTGGCAATAGATTCAGATCGAAGCGGTAGGCGTCCACTTCCAAGCGGGCCCGGGGCACCATCAAATCCTGGGCGGCAAACTGCGCACGCAATGAATGCGCCTGTGCCGACTTGCCTTGCTGCTCGAGCTCGCGTTGATATTGCGGGTCTGCCGCGATCACAGCGCTGGAAAACATGGACGACAAAACGAGCAATACAGTCAGCAATATTGGGGATTTAGACATATCTCGGGGCTATCACAAAGGTGGCAAAATGCAAAACTCTGGTAAAGCTCGTGAGCTTGGGATCAGCCTGTAAGGGGATGTGGGGGGTTTTGCTGGTGTGGTGTGGACGCGCGGGTCGGGCGACTCCGAGCGGGCTCGGTGGTTCCTGGGTTCGGGGGCACTGGGATTTTGCGTTGTGGGGTGGAACTTCGGTTCGAGCGCACCGAGTGGGTCCGATGTTCGGTGCCTCCTGGT
>JACQAW010000378.1 GCA_016194725.1 Deltaproteobacteria bacterium | reverse complement strand
TCTCGCGCACGTCCTCGTCTTCGAGCAGCGCCCAGAACACGTGCTCGAGCGTGCAGTACTCGTGTTTGTTGTCTATGGCGTGGCGGCCGGCCCGGTTCAGCACTTCTTCAGATTTTCGGCTAATCATATTTCCTCCGCGGTACACAGCAATGGATGGCTGTGGGTCTTGGCGTATTCGGTAACCTGATCAACTTTGGTCTCGGCGATTTCGCGGGTAAAAACCCCCGCCACTCCCCTGCCCTCGTGATGCACCTTCAGCATGATTTTGACGGCCTCTTCATGATTTTTTCTGAAAAACCTCGCCAGCACTTCGATGACAAACTCCATGGTCGTATAATCGTCATTGTGCAGATAAACGGCAAATTTCGGCGGCTCTTTCAGGGTGGGTTTGGCCGCATCGACGGCTACATCACCATCGTGCTCAGATTCGCTGCCATCCTCGTCTTCATGCATCCTGGTACTCAATATTAGCACATTTACGGGACTTTTTGCACGAACAGGGGAGTATAACGCGGGCCAGCGGGCAATGTTTCGCTTTCATACAAGACCAGTTCGCTTACGAGCGAAATACCAAAGCTTGATTTTGAGTAGGCAGCCACATACCGCGCGGCCGGCTGTCCTGCCTGAGCGTGCCCCAGGGTCAGATGCGGTGAGTACTCACGCGTTTCCCTCGCAATGCCCAGTACGGCAAACTTTTCATCCAGGTATGCGGCCAGTGCCGAAAGCTTTCCAGAATGCTCGTGAATACCAATCCAAAGCACTTTTCCCGTTTGCACGTCCGGAAACGCGCCCGCCCCCTGCGCGGAAACGCGCAGTGGCAGAAACTTCGCGGCCTCACGCACCAGCTGCGTGACCCGGGGCAACTTTTCAGCAGCCACTGCGCCCAGGAATTTTACGGTCAGGTGCAAGTTCTCGGGCCGCACCCAGTTCACCTGGCCAGCGAAATCCTGGCTGCGCAAAATGCTGGCCAGCTTTGCATTCACCTCAGCGCTCATATTCACGGCGACAAAAAGACGCGGCATAGCTTACGATTGTCTTATATGTGCAAGGCATGAGCAAACGTCTGACACCAAAGTTCGGCCAGGCAGCCCAGTTCGCGGCACGCGCAAGGTGGCGCGCATCGTGGTGGAATGCTCGGACTACTTCGGCCCCCGGGGCGCGCGCAAACCGGCCTGGCGCCAGCGCAAAGAAAATTACATCAAACATTTGAGCCAGGCCATGAACGACACATTGCTGGTATCGGCGGCCGATAAGCTGCACAACGCGCGCGCCATCGCGCACGACGCAAAACACCAGGGCAGGTCGATCTGGAAGCGTTTCAGCGCCGAGCCAGCCGAAATTCTTTGGTACTACCAGTCGCTGGTCAAAGCGTACCGCAAGCGGCGGCACACAAGCCTGCGAGTTATTCTGATCGAGCTGGAGCTGGCGGTGGCCGATCTGGCACGCGCGGTTAAACGACTCTAGAGAGGCTCTGTCGCAGTTCTGCCCTGATCCGAACGCAGCCTTGAACCACTCCCGTTAAATATACCAATAGCAGGTATATGCCAGTCATTGGTATATTTTACCCGAGCGGCTGACTCTCAGCGCGCTACGGCCATTCTGACCCAAAACTCCTTAGAGGCTGTTTCCCATGCGGCCTGCCAGGTAGCCTTCAATTTTGCTTTTCACGATCTCCTGCGAAACCGCGTTGAAATAATTGTAATCCAGGCTCAGCATGATGCTGCCAGGCGACGACCGGTACCAGTTCTTGTAATAACAGCCCACGCGGTAGACCGTATTCAGGACCATCCCAAGGGCAAGCAGTGGCATACCGTTTCGACCCCACCAGAACTGCTGGCCATGCTCAGCATTGCCGCGCCTGGGAAGGGTGCTGAGGACTTTGTGGTTCCGTCGCCAAAGGGCAAAATGCTCTGCTATGGCAGCTACTACAAAGCGTTAAAGCGCTACTGCACTGATGCTGGCGTGCCTGAAATCGCCACGCATGGCCTTCGTCATTCTACTTCGGGAATCTACATGGCTCACGGCGCTACCAGAGATGACATGTACCGCCTCTTCAAGCACTCTTCGCCCGCAGTTACGGAACGTTATATCCATGACCGGGGCGAACGGGTCAATGAAGTGGCCAAGGTTATTCGCTTGCTCCCGCCCGTCGTTGATTGTAATAACAAAACCGCTACAGCCATTTGAGGGTCGTTCGAGCCGTTATGTTGCACGCAATGTTGCAGATAGCCGGTAAAGATCAACCAAAAACCCTCTAAGTCATTGAAATCATTAAAGCGGAGAGTAACGATCAATCAACACAAACCAACGGAAGCCAAGGGCTTCTAACGATTTAGATTCCTTGGAGCGAGCCCGCGCTTCCCAGTTTGGGCGTCTCGGATCATCACCGCTTGTCACGCAGGTTCGGCACATTTGCGGCACACGCCCGACACACGAGGGTTGGTTTGCGTTTCGCGTTAAGCTAGGCCGGGATTTTCAATCCTTCATGGGACCAGGTCACAGTTGACCGTCATCTGCTCTTTACCGAATCCCATGATGCCGCTTAGGCGCCGGAACCTCTCCCGAGGATTGGCATAGGTCGTAGCATAAGAAGCTGCGTTCCCCTTCTCGACTTGCAGGCTCACGTTGTAGCCATGGCTGAGCTCTTGGTCGCCGTCCACCATTGGTTCCATCTTGATCGTAATCCGAAATCCTTTCGCCAAGCGGCCACGCTGCCGGAGACCCGATGCGTTCACTGGTGGTAAATCCGGGCTTAGCCGGATTGGATCGGGAGACGTGGTAAGTGTTGACTGATCATTCATGTCCGACATGTAAATCAGGGAACACGTCACGGGATCGGCAAATGCGAGCCCCACGGTAAATAGGGAAATTAATGCGGTAAAATAGATTGTTTTCATGTTCTTGCCTCCTGAGCAAGTTGGTTAAATGGCTGACTTGGGTTTCATTTCGGTCCTGGACGATCTCCGAAAAACTCTTTGTAGGCCGCATCCACGTCGAAGTGCGCCGACTCGTAGTCCTCATGAAGGCTCATGAGGTTGTCAATTCCGTCTCTCGTTCTTGCGCGATCCGTTCCTTGGCTTGCGGCTTCTTCGGTTGTGAGGGCGCCCAACTTGTTTCGATAAGCACGCTCTATCTCAGTACGTGGGGAATCCTCAGGCAAAGAAAGCGCCATGGGCAAACTGATGTCTGGCAGGCTGTCCGGGCGATACAAGAAAGTCCGAATCCAGGTCTCCGCTTTTTTTAGGAGACGCAGCCCATCGGGAGAAGAATACGGCTCAGCCCGCGCCAAGGCGTATGCCACGTGCCAGTCCTCCGAGCCAAGTGTTTCAAGGCGCATTCCGCCTTCAGGCATGAGCTGGAAGAGCGTATCCTCTACAGCCTGCCCCAAAGCCGCATCAGAGATTTTGAGAGCGAGGATTTTCTTGCGAAGAGCGTCCATCCTGTCTTGGGACTTTTGGACCAGCTCGGAAAGTGCGTTAGTTTCA
>JACQAW010000431.1 GCA_016194725.1 Deltaproteobacteria bacterium | reverse complement strand
TGGCGCCGTGACACTTGGTGATGCAGGTGCCGGCGTACCCGGTTTGGCGTTGGCCTGCGCGACGCCCTTTGGCGATTCAACCGAAGCGTAATCCAGGTCCGCATCCGAATCAGAAGTACCAAACGATACCGCATCCGCGCCGCCCACTTTCGGCGGCGGGGTGGCTGCGTGATTTCTGCCAACCGGCGTTTCGCTGTTGCGGGCGTTGTTGGTCTTGTTGCGATCAGAAACTCCGGTGCGTCCCACGGTCGTGCCTGGCGAATTGCCTTTTCCGCCTTTGCCAGCCAGCTTCGCGTTCTTCAACATCTGAGAAGTCTTTTTTGCCAGCTCTTCGCTTGCCTTGCCATCCAGCTTTTCAAGCTTCTTGTAAGGAACTGCGGCGCCTTCCATGAAAGCGGCGTAATATGCCTTGCCCTGGGCGCGCAGGCTTTTTTCAGTTAGCTTGTTCGATTCCGCGAAAAGCTCGTTGTATTTGGCTTGTCGATCCGCGGCCGTACTGTTGGGGTTGGCGCTCACATAGCTGCGATATTCATAGCTGGCCTGGGCATGCTTCACGACAATATCGGCGCCAGTTGAAGCGGGCAGCGTGCCACCGCCACTTCCGCCGCCACTTGCACTGCCGCCTCTTGAGCCGGGGCTCGAACCGCCTCGGCCGCCATCGGCCCCTGCTGGAAGACTTAAAATCAGTAAAACCAACGGGACTACTGCCCAAACTTTGTTTTGTGGTTTCAAGTGGATACCCCTGGATCTAAAATTTAACAAATACCCGATGTACATAGTATACAATTATCTCAGGGGTACATGCAAGAGTTCGAGACTTGATTTTGGGGGATAGACCATGAATGCCGTATCAAGAAGGTTTCACTTCGTTCTGCGTCTGGCGACGCTAATGACTCTTTCTTCCAATACCGCGCTGGCGGGCCCGCCGCCCGGCAACATCATCAACGACATCATTTTTTCGAATTATTCCTGCACCAACGATTCGACTTTGGTCGGTACCTTCGGCCAAATGAGCTGCACGGATTTCATCGCGATGGCCCCCGACCATCTTCGCGATAAGCTAAGAAAATCAACCCGGCACATTATCGCCTTTTTGTACGAAGGCGTTTTGCTGCAGGTCGACGCCACCAATCCCACTGGTTTTTGCCAAACTCGCGCCAGTGGCAATGCCACAGATCCCGCTGTCCCATTGACCTTCGCGACTCCTCTTTGCAATCTTGCCGACCCTATACTCTCGCCCGAGAGTACGGGCGACATCAACCATCGCGGAGAAAGCTGCGGAAACAGCATTGCGTCGCCGGTATTTAACCCGCCCAGCAAAGGGCTTTGCGATTTCGCGCCGGCAGTGCCGGGCAGCCCCTACCCGGTTGACGTGCAGAAGATGTGCCCGAAAGAGACGACCTGGATCAACAGCCTGCGCCCGCAGGCTTTTCAGGCTGCGGTGGAAAGCATTGAAAAGGAGTTTGATGACCCCACGGGTGGCCATCTGCGGCTCACCGCACTTATTGATCCCAACACCAATGCCCCGGTCCTCGATCCCGTGACCCATGCCCCGATCAGACCGTGCGGCGGTTTTGGCCGCAGCATTTCGCGAATTGTCGATGGCGTGCCCGCGGCCGGCAGCGACCCTGGCATTCCCAGTCTGGCCGCTATGCGCTCCAGCGTTCTTACATCAAACAAAAACTCAGGACCCGACGAGTTCAAAATTGACGTGCATTCAGACTGCTCGGGCGCGTCCGCCCAGGCAATGGCCAGCGATACTACCGGTGGCGGCGCTGCTCCAACCACCTTTTCGAATATGGCCTGCCAGCTGGTGTATGCCCACCACTACGTGGAGTTCCTGATTGGGCAGGCGGCGCTTTGCGAAATGAACTTGCGGGCAGATGCCGCCTTTAACAAGCTTTTTCACGATCCGGTCAATGGCCCAGCCGCCACCTTCAGCATGGGAATCAGCAAAATCCTTGGCACCTGCAAGGACTATGCGGCTGCCAAATCCGGCATCGACTACAGTGTGCCAAACATGATCGCGAAGAAAAAGTCGGCACCGTTTTGGTCTGATCCCACCGTTCGCGGTTTTCTCTATGATTGTTACAACAGGGGTAATGGCTCGACCAGCCCGGTTCACTCCGGCATTTATAAGTGGTACCGCAAGTGGATCAACGACTTTATGCCACTCACGCCCAGCAAGGGGCTGGCGCTGGCGCCGGATGGCTTGGGCGCGAACGGCAATGACAACGCCTTTCCAAAGCTGCCCAAGATGGTTGAGGTTCCCGATACCGGCCCGAACGCAAAACCGAATGCAACCCACTGGGAGCCCGTTGCCAACAAGGCGCCTTACGCCGCCACCGATCATCCGCTGTGCGGGCTTTTTCTGCTGCCGGCCCTTGGCGCGCGCCGCCGATTCAATAAACGAAAACTGTTGTTGAAACTGCTTGTCGCGGCCACGGTTCTGCTGTCAGCGGGCCAGCTGTCGCTGAGCAACGCGCAGGCGTCGGGGCTTCAGTCGTTCGTGCACGAAACCTGTCCTGGGGGCAGCGAGAAAAAAGTGCCAATGGACCCAAACTGCGTCTGCAGCGTCAAGACCAACGCGTGCCTCTTCACGCAGGAACAGCTTTATGAAAAAGCCGTTCAAAAGGTATATGACGATTACAATACCCATATGAACGGCGACTGCAGTGACGCTGGGAAAGACCGGGACTGCACTTGGAACAATGATACCTGTGCCGTGGATTGCGACAAAAACGCAGGCTGGGAGACGGCCTATTGCATTGCCACCGTTGGGTTTTGTGCGATCGGCTCTGGGATCTGCTCCTGCAATCCCAGCTTCCTGAGTACGGGTGGATGCTGGTGTTCTGACGTCAGAAACTATGCACGGGAACACTGTCAAATGACGGAATGGTATGACCCCGTCAACGGCCGCGACCGCAAGATCCAGGATAAGATCAACACCGACGCGATTGCCGCATGTAAGAGCATATACGCGGGCCCGGGTTGCGATCAGGGCCCGGTGATGGACTTTCCGCCTGGTGACCCTAGTTTGCTCTCCGACGGGTTGCTGGGTTGCTACGAGCAGGCGACTGAGATTGCCACCACGAGCTGCCCGCCAAAAACGCCTGATCCAAACTCACCTACGCCACACGCCGGCGTCACCGGCTCTGGCGCGGAAAACCAGGGTGAAACCGCCTTGCTGGGTTCGCGCGAGCTGGCGATTGCAGACGGTGGCCCTCACCAGGCCAAAGTCATGCCAGGGCCAAACAACAACAACACGGGCGGCGCCGCGACGGCAAGCGAAGCGCTGCTCAAGCGCAAAACCGCCGCAGCCGCGACCGCGAGCCCGACCGACAAACCGACGGCTACCCCGAACGCGAAATCAGCCACCACTGAAGGCGGAACCACCTCGACCCAAGCTTCAGGCGGACCTGATGTCGGCGGCGCTGGTGGCCCTGCTGATGTCAGCACGGGTGACAACTCAGGTACGAACGCTGCTACGGCAGGCCTTGGGCCCTCGGGCGGTTTTGAAGCCGGCGGTCCTGGCGGCGGCTCACGTCGCAGCAACTCTGCGAACGGCCTGAATGAAAGCCGTGGAAACATGGGAGTCACTTTCGGGCTCCACAACGGCGCGGGTGCTGGCGGCTCCGGCGCTGACGGCTCGCTTGGCCCGAATGGCGGCCTGAGCAACGAGACCGACGGCAATGAGCCCTATCTGCTGAAAAAAGACGTCTCGATTTTCGAGGTCGTCAACCGGCGCTATAAGAAGAGAACGCCGTCGATGGTGGTTGCGGCCTCGGCACCGGGTTCGGTGCCTGCACCGGCCAAACCTTGACGACGGTCAGTTGAACGGCCTGTTGCCATCCTTGTCCGGACCAAGAGCTCCGGGAGGCAAGAGCTGCGGCAGCTTGTTGGCGTTTGGCTTATTGCCGTCCGGCTTGTCAAACGAAACGTCCTTGCCGCCCGATGCCGCCTCCAGGGCGTCGCCGCCGTTGCCCACGGCATAGACCGCGTCATACTTGCCGGCGCCCATGGCCGCAATCGAGCGCAGCTGCGACTCGGCAGCGCCGTTGGTATCCAGCCCAATCACAGAGACCCTGGCGCCCGTTTGTTTTCGCAGCTCGCGCGCGGCCGAAACCGGGTCACCGTTGCAGGTCTCGACGCCGTCGGTAATCAGCGTCACCTCTTTGACCGCCACGCCGCTGGTCTTGATGTACGCCGTCGCGCGGCGCAGGGACTCCGCAATGGGCGTTGACCCGCGCGGACTCAAGCCGTCAATGAGCCTGCCCACGTTTCCTTTTGCATCCGCGGTGCCGAAGCCCGAAAGAACTTCGATGCTGCCGCACCCGCCCTGCCCGAAGACCATGAGGCCGATATCGAGATTTTTTTCGGCAAAACTCCTGACGACTTCATGTCCGATTCGCTTGGCGTGATCCAGGCGCGACTCGCGACGCATCTCGGTCGAACGGGACGCGGCGGATTTGCCGCGAGCATGTGTATTGATGGCGTCCGGGGCATCGCCGCAGCCCGGACCCCAGCAGCCGGCCGAGCCGTTCCAGTTCATGCTGCCCGAGGTGTCAAAGATGATGAATGCGGCCTCGCCCGCAAGCGCCGCGCTGGCAAGCGCCGCGCTGGCAAGCGCGGCGGCCGCACAAAACAAAAAGGGAAATAAAAGCAGCGAGCGCAATTTCATCTTCTTTATGTTAATCACGATTGCAGATGATTCACGAGCAAATCCTTGGTCACTATGACCTGCATCTGCCTGCCTTTCAGGCCCTCAAGGCCAGGCTGCAGGCAAGCCTGGTCGAGCTGCTTTCCCAAAATGGCATCGAGGTGCATGCCGTTTCGAGCCGGGTGAAATCGCGCGAAAGCCTGCGCTACAAACTCTCGCGGCCCGACAAAACTTACCGCGCAGTTTGGGATGTGACCGACTTGCTGGGCCTGAGAGTCACCACCTACTTTGAGGACCAGATCGAAGACGTGGCGCGGCTGATCGAAAAGCATTTCAGGGTCGACTTCAACCACTCGGCCGACAAGCTGGGCGGCAAAGCGCCTGACAGCTTCGGTTATCGCTCGCTCCATTACGTCTGCTCGTTTGGGGCCACCGACTCGGCCGCGCCGCAGCTGCCGCCGGAGTTTCATTTCGAAATCCAGATTCGAACCATTTTGCAGCATGCCTGGGCCGAGGTGGAACACGACCTGGCCTACAAAGCCAATGGCCTTACCCCGCTTGCCATTCGCCGGCGCTTCAGCCGCATCGCCAGCCTGCTCGAAATCGCCGACGAGGAATTCGTATCCATCCGGCGTGATCTGGAGAGCTACGAGCAGTCGGTAAGAAACACGCTCACCGATCCCACGCTGTCTTTCCCGCTGGATGGCGTGTCGCTGCAGAGCACGGTGCAAAGCGCGCAAGTGCTCGAGCTGGACCAAGCCATCGCCACGCTGCTGGGCAAAGAGCTGAGCCCCGAAGTTTTCTTTCCCGAATACCTGGTTAAAATGCTGAGGCTCGCGGGCCTGCAAAATACCCGGGACCTGGCGCAGGCCCTGACAAACTACCGCGCCGGCATTGTCGAAATGGTCACGCCTTACTTCGAGTTCACGAATCAGGCGTGGCGGCTTGCAGCCGGAAATCTGGTGTCGGTGTATCGCGGCTACAGCTTGTTTTTTCTGTCACACGTCATAATATTGCAGAGCCCCCTGCTTGAGGCAAACAAGGTATCCAAGCTCGCGCAATTTTACCGCGAGCTTGATTACCCCGACGACGAGAGCTCTGCGCAGCGAGTGGCTGCGGGATTGTTTGGGGCTCTCAGACATCTTGGAAAGCATGGGGCGTGAAAAAACCAGACTGCAGATGCAGACCCTGCCCCTGACTCTTGCCCTATGCCCAACGCCGACTAATGGGCTTTGCGTCTCGCTTTGCGGTCCTTGCGCAGGTCGCGGCGATCAGCCTTCAAGTCCTTGCGATCGCTCCTTACCTTTTCAGCGTCTTCACGTACCGCCTTCTGGTCCTTTGCGAGCTCAGTCTTGTCTGTTTGCAACGCCTGTTGATCTGCCTGAACGGCTGTCGTATCGCCGGCAGCCTTATCGCGGTGCAACTTTGCCCGCTCCTGATTCATTTCCCGGCGTTCCTGGTTTCGGTCCTTTCTGGCATCGATAAGCGCCTTCTGATCTTGATGGAACTGCTGTTTGTCCTGCTTGATGTCCTGCACGTCCTTGCTCGTATCGTCTTGCTGGGCAACGGCCAAAGGCGAGGCCAGAATTGCCGAGGTCAAACCCACTGCCAAAAACAGTTTTACGGTATTCATATCGAGATCCTCCCACCTCTTTCCTATACAAGCACAGTACCAACCGGAAATTCAGTAAAATCAACGAGGTGTGTAGGTCGAAAGCTACAAATGCCCCACGTCTGCGGCTATTTGCCACAACACAAATCGCCTCTTGCAAGACACGGCGTGGCCTCCTAATGTCCGGATAAATGAGCACACTAAGCACTCAGCCTTACAAGGGAACCCGCGATTTTTACCCCATGGACATGCGTGTCCGGAACTGGATCTTTTCGCGCCTGCGCAAAACGCTCAGGACGTTCGGTTATGAAGAGTACGACGGCCCGATGCTCGAGCCTTTTGAGCTATATGCCGCCAAGACCAGCGAGGAAATCGTCAACGAGCAGCTTTACTGGCTCGTCGACCGCGGCGAACGCAAGCTGGCCATTCGTCCCGAAATGACGCCTACCCTGGCGCGCATGGTGGCGGCAAAACAGAATGAGCTGCCGCGTCCCATTCGCTGGTTTTCGATTCCCAATCTTTGGCGTTATGAGCGGCCGCAGCGCGGTCGCCTGCGCGAGCACTGGCAGCTCAACGTCGATACGTTCGGGGGCGAGCCCATCACCGAAGACCTCGAAATTTGCCAGGTCATCGTGGCGATCATGCAAGGATTTGGCGCCGAGTCGGGTTATGAAGTACGCCTCAATCACCGGGGCGTGACCGATTATATTTTTCGCGAGCTGCTCAAGCTCACCGATGACAAAATTCCCACCATTGGCCGCCTGCTCGACACCGCCCCGAAAATGGCGCCCGGAGTTTTTGCCGCTTCACTCGCGAAAGAAGGCCTCGAGCCAGGCCAGATCGAGCTGCTGGAATCGCTGCTGAAAAAAGATGCCTGCACCAGATTAGCCAAACAGCTGGGCGACAACCCACACTTCAAACATCTCATGGACCTGACAGCCAAGCTTGACGCCCTGGGAGTCGGAACCTTCTTTCGCTACGATCCCTCGATCATGCGCGGTTTCATGTACTACACCGGAATGGTTCTTGAAGTCTATGACCTGCACCCTGAAAACAACCGCGCGCTCTTTGGCGGCGGCCGTTATGACAACCTGGTCGGAATGTTCGGTGGCAACGCGCTGCCGGGCGTGGGTTTTGGCATGGGCGACGTCACCTTGCGATATTTTCTGGAGATCAACAAGCTGCTGCCCGACATGAAAACACCGCGGGGCATTTACATCGCGCACCTTGAAGACGAGCAGTTCATGCCGGCCCAACGGCTTGCCCAGGACATGCGCCACCGTTTCAGCGACGCCGACGTGGACGTGCCGGTGATGACCTCGCTTTCACCAGATAAGCCCCGCAAGATTTTCACGACCGCTGAAAAGCTGGGTGCCCGTGCCGTGGTTTTTGTCGGCCCCGATGACGTCAAGAAAGGCGAGTTTCAGATGAAAGACCTGGTTACCGGCGTCCAGACGCAGGGGCCGGCACCCACGCTGATGGTCACTTTCATGACCACTTACGTCAACGAGACTCACGGAGTCTAGAGGTGGGAAAGCCGTGACACAGTCGGAGCTTTTCGCCGCCCCCCAGCGAGAACATCCGTACCGCGTGCTTGGCGATGAGCTCTGGGCGCTTGCCCGGCGCGGAATCTACTTTGGCACCTCGAGCTGGAAATACGAAAGCTGGAAAGACGCCGTTTACTGCGACGAGTACAAAACCAAAAAACATTTCGACCAGAACTGCCTGGGGGAATATGCGCGCATTTTTCCTGCCGTAGGCGGCGACTTTTCGTTTTATAACTGGCCGGGCGAAGAGCTGATCGCGAACATCGCCAGGCAAACGCCGGAGGGCTTCAAGATCGGATTGAAGGCCACCGAGTTCATCACTCTCAAGCGCTTCCCCGCCATTGCCCGCTGGGGCGCCAAGGCCGGGCAGCCCAACCCCGATTTTCTCAACCCCCGGCTGTTCAAAGAAAAATTTCTCGATCGTCTTGTTCCGTTGCGGGGCAAGCTTGCTCCAATCATCGTCGAGTTCACCGCCTTTCCGCGCGGGGCGTTTTCAGACTGGACCGAGTTCGCGAAGGAACTTGAAGCGTTTTTCTGCCAGTTGGGCAAGCTGTGCGGACGCGAACACGAGTTCGGCGTCGAGCTGCGCACCAAGGAGTTCATCCACGACGATTTCTACGCGGCCCTCAAAGCCATGAATGCCTTCGTGCCGGTTGCGCCCATCGTGAACAGCTGGACTCGCACGCCGCCGCTTGACGAGCAATGGAAGCTCGTGCGCACGCAGGATTTCGCTTTCAACGAGGTGCGCCTGATGATGCGGCCCGGCCGCACGCGCGACGAAGCCGTGCAGCTTTTCGAGCCCTACGCGCGAATCCGCGAGCGCGTTCCCGTCGTGCGGCGCGCACTCGCGGCCATCGTGCAGGACTCGCTGGCGGCCAAACGCCCCTGCTACGTGTTCATGAACAATCACCTCGAGGGTTGCAGCCACCAGACCATAGCCGAATTGGCTGCCGACCTGCTCACCCTGCTTTAACGCGGGCAAAGGGGCCTCCAGGGGCGAAATTAAATGAGCCATGCCTCTTGGCAAATCCGTGTATCAGCATCAACCCTTATCGTAGCTTTTGTATCTTGTCGGTCTCGCCCACGATCCAAAGCACGTCGCCGAGCTTGAGCACCGAGTTGGAGTTGGGATTGATCATGCGGTCCTCACCACGCTCCAGCCCCACCACCATTCCACCGAAGCGTTCGCGAATTCCCGATTCGCGTATGGCCAGCTCCTTGAGCGGTGAATCCTCGGTAATCAAAATATGGCGCAGCTCATAACCCGAAATATGCCGGAACCGCTCGGCCAGCCCCGGTGGCTTTTCGATTTCCTTGCGCGCGGTTTCGACCTCTTCGTCGGTGCCCAGCACGAGCAGCTCGTCTTTGGGGTAGATCACCTCGCCGGGCTGCGGAGCTACGATCGTCCTAAGCCCGCGTTGTATCACCACGATATTCAGGCCAAAACGCGCGCGCAAATCGATTTCACCCAGCTTGCGGCCAGCCAAGTCGGAGTTGGGATGAACTTTGAAACGCACCAGGTGGGCATCCCACGGCGCCAGATGGCGAAAAATGTCGGTTGGCTTTTTGGACTTCGATGCGTCGTCAAAGGTGGCCAGGAACCGTTCCTCAAACCAGCGATATGACGAGCCCAGCTGCCGGTGAAACGAAACGAAGAGCAGCACGCCAAAAAGGCCGGTGAGCAGCAACACGAATTCAGCGTCGAAAAATTCCAGCGTCATGGCGCCAACCCAGAAAACGGTGAGCAGCCGCGAAAGAAAAAGCACGCCACCGCTGCGATAGTCCCCTCGCCCCAGGCGAAAGCCTCGAAAGGCCGAAAACATGGCCCACAAAAAAGGCGAGCCGCAGGCCACGGCGACAAGCCATTCCAGGCCGGGCGAAAGCTCCATGCCCAGACGCGAGCTCAGCGCGGGCAGCACCCGCTCGGCAACGAGCACGAAGCTTACGGTGACCAGAATGCCGTTGAGCAGCCACTTGAACGCGCGCTTGTAAAAGTCGCCGCGGCGCCGGGAGTCTGCCGAGCGCTCCTGCGTCCAGGAGGCATACTGGCTCAGCACGTGCTTGGCCCGAAGCGGCAGCTTGCCCTCGAGAAACACCGCGAACTTGTGGGACACGCGAATCAGGTAGGGCGTCGTGAACGCCGTGATGAGCGAAACCGCCACGGCCACGGGATACAGAAAATCGCTGGTCACTCCCAGCGTCAGCCCCAGCGTGGCGATGATGAACGAAAACTCGCCAATCTGCGCCATGCCAAAACCCACCTGCAACGAGGTGCGCAGAGTCTGCCCCGACACCAGCGCGCCCGCCGTGATGTTGATGATCTTGCCCGCGACCAGCACCAGCGTGATGACGCCGATTTCCCGATAGCGGCCAATCAGCACATGCGGGTCGATCAACATTCCCACCGAGACGAAAAAAATCGCGGCAAACAAATCGCGCAGCGGGCGAATGAGCTCCTCAATCCGAAACGACTCGGTGCTTTCGGCCAGAATCGAGCCCATGATGAAGGCGCCCAGCGCCACCGAGTAGTTCAGCCGAGCCGCGACCACCGACAGCGAAAGGCAAAGGCCCAGCGAAACGATGGTGAGCATTTCGTCGTTGCCCAGCTTGCCCACGTAACGCACGAAGCGCGGCAGCACGAAGTAGCCCGCCAAAAACCAGCTTCCTATCACCAGCAGCAGCTTGGCGCCCGCCAGCATGATGTCCACGCCCTTGAAGCTGCCGCTCACAGCCATGGTGGACAGCGCCACCAGAATCAGAATCGCGATCAGGTCCTCGACGACCAGCACCCCGAAGATCATCTCGGCAAAGCGCCGCGACTTGAGCCGAAGCTCATCGAGTGCTTTGATAATGATCGTGGTGGACGAGATCGACATCATCGCGGCCAAAAAGGTGCTGTCGATGCGCGACCAGCCCAGCAGTCGCCCGGTGGTGAAGCCCAGCGCCATCATCATGAAAACCTCGTAGCCGGCGGTCACGGCCGACGAGATTCCCACCTTCGCCAGCTTGCGAAAGCTGAACTCCAGGCCCAGGCTGAACATGAGAAATATAACGCCCAACTCGGCCCACACCTTGATGTCAGCCGAGTCGCTCACCAAGGGGTGGCGCAGCACATAGGGCCCGCAGATGAAACCGGCGATGATGTAGCCCAGCACCACGGGCTGGCGGATGCGCTGAAAGATCAGCGTCACAACCGCCGCCACTCCCAGAATCACGGCCAGGTCTCGAATGAGCGGCGCCAGGTGTTGCATCGGTTTATTTCCGCTTGCGTGCGATTAGCAATGAAAAGGCCGATTTGCCATCATCCACGTTTTCATACTTCAAAGTTTCCAGGCCCTTGAACATCGTCTTGAGCTCGTCTTTGGCCAGCAGATATTCCGGGCTCGCGGCCTTGTCATATTTGAGCTGGTCTTTGGTGTTGTTTTCGAAAACCAGAATGCCGCCAGGCTTCAGCCCCCGCACGATGGCCGGGTTCAGCGAGCGTTGCAGGTAATAAAACACCATGATGACGTCGTAGCTTTCGGGAGCGATCTGGTATTTGGTCAAGTCGGCCACGACGGCTTTGAAATGAACCTTGTTTTCTTTGGCCAGTCGCCGCGCTTTGCGCACGGCGACCTCTGAAATATCCACACCCACGACCTCAAAGCCCTTTTTGGCCATGAAAACGGCATTGCGGCCCTCGCCCATGGCCAGGTCCAGCGCGCGGCCAATGGGCAGCAGGTTCAGGTTTTCGACCAGCGATGCGGCCGGCTCCTTGCCGAAAACATATCCCTTGTTCTTGCTGTACAAC
>JACQAW010000008.1 GCA_016194725.1 Deltaproteobacteria bacterium | reverse complement strand
GTTCATGATCCCGGTTGCCGCTCTGGTGGGCCGCATGCGGCGCTTGAGCTCGATTGTTCTTGGCATCGTGCTTTCGTCAATCGGCCTGGTCGTTGCCGGTTACACCATGTCGGGCTTCGGCTGCTTGCTTGGTATATTCCTGTTCTCGTTCGGTGAAATGGCGGCCAGCCCCAAGATGAACGAGTACCTCGCGGTTATCGCGCCCGAGGGGAAAAAGGGGCTGTATCTGGGTTATGCCAACGTGCCTCTGGCCATTGGCTGGTTTTACGGCTCGAAGATGGGCGGTCAGATCTATGACACACAAGGTGACAAAGCGGTGTTGGCTCTGCGTTATTTGAAAGACCACGCCCTTATCGCCACCGATGCGCTCGAAAAGCTCAAGCGCACCGATGCGATGACCACTTTGCAGACGGCGTTGCATCAGACTCCAGCCGAGGTAACGAAAGTGCTTTGGGACGCTTATCACCCGTATCAGCTCTGGTATTCGTTTACGGCCATCGGCATTGCTTCGGCTTTGTGCATGATCGTGTATAGCCAGATGGCGAAAAAATGGGGTAGCTACGAAGCATGAGTAAACCGGGCTCGATGCGGTTGCTGTTTTCGGTGTTGCGTGACGCCGGCTACGAGTGGCAGCCGCAGACGCCCGATCGCCTGCTTACCTTTCGTAAAGATCCGTCTGCTTTTCGGCCATTGGTCAAACTACTGGGCCTGGGGCTGCCCGTCAGTAAAGACGAGCTCATCGGCGATGGTTTGGGCGACGTGGTCATCAAGACGGTGCTTGCCGACGAATTTATCCGCGACGCCAGCGGCGACGCGGGTGCCAGCACGAATCCTTCGCCGACCTACAAGTCGACCATGGCGGTGAGCGGCGCCGGCGACGTGCATATCGTGCACGACCACTGGCCGCCCGATCAGGAGCGCAGCGGCGGGTACGTCCATTATGCCGCCGAAAGCGCGTGGTTTGCCCGTGCCTTGAACCGCGACCTGGAAGGTTTCATCGGAAAGCGCGTGCTCGATCTGGGCTGCAGCTCGGGCGCGCTGTGCTTCGAGGTGGCCGGCGTTGCCGATGTGGTACTGGGTCTCGATGTTTCCGAGCGTTCAATCAGCTGGGCTCGAACCAATGCCGCGGCCCTGGGCTTCAAGAACATTCGTTTCGAAATGGCCGCGATTGGTGAGCCTGCCGCTGAAACCGCGGCCACGGGTCATGCTTTCGACATCGTGATCATGAACCCGCCCATGGTCGTGCCTTCAAAAGACGCGGCTTACGTGCATCGTGACGGTGGAAAACTCGGCGTCGAGCTGCCATTGCTGTTTCTGGATTTTTCCTGGCGCCATCTGCGCGAGGGCGGTGAGGTGCTGATGCTCGCAACCAACCCCATTGTCAACGGCATCGGCGTGTTTTTCGATCGCCTGGACCGGCAGCGCTGGGACTTTGTCGAAAAACGCTGCGTGCATTCGCACTTCAATCAGGCGGTCGCGCGCAAGCAAGGGTATGCCGAGCAGGGTATCGAGCGCATCGAGCTCTGGTTTTTGCATCTTAAAAAGAACGCTTAGTCCGTTCGGTCAAACTGCCGCGGTGAGCGAGTCATTTGTCGCAACTTCGACGGGTTCTTTGGCTTCCACGGCCGAAACATTTGGAGGCGCGCGCAGGTCCCATACCAGGCCCAGCTTTTCCAGGGCTTTTAACGTGTAATAGCTGGCGTCGATTTCCCACCATATGAAACCCTGCCGGGCCGAGCTCAGGTAATGGTGGTGGTTGTTGTGCCAGCCTTCGCCCATGGTCAGCATCGCGATCCAGAAGTTGTTGCGGCTGTCGTCGGTCGTGTCAAACCGGCGCGTGCCCCAAACGTGCGCCAGTGAGTTTACCGTGAAGGTGCCGTGCCACAGAAGTACAGTGCTGGCCACGAAGCCCCAGTATACAGCGGGCATGCCGCCAAGGCCCAACAGCACGAAAGAAAGCGTGACCACCGGAAAAAGGAAATGCTTGTTGAGCCAAAGCAGTTCTGGGTATTTGGCAAAGTCGCGAATCTGATTCAGGTCGGTCTGGTCATACGTTCTTGAGATGACCCAGCCCACATGGGACCACCAGAAGCCACGAAGCACCGGTGAATGCACGTCTTCGGGCATATCCGAGTACCGATGATGGTGGCGATGGTTGGCCGCCCACCACAACGCGCCTTTTTGTACCGAAAGGCCGCCCAGCAGTGCCAACACGAATTGAAAACCGCGGCCTGTTTTGTAGCTGCGGTGTGAGAAATAACGGTGATAGCCGGCCGTGATGCCAAACATGCGCAGATAATACATGCCCACGCATAATGCGATGCCCTGCCAGGTTACCGAAAAGTAAAACAGCCCAGCTATGGCAGCTACATGCATGGTTAGAAACGGAATCGAAGTTACCCAGTCAATGCGATCGGTTTCCCGGCGGATGGCGGGCGCCGCGGATTTGACAGGATTGGCTACAGGCATGCGCACAAGAGAATCTCTCATGCTTTCAGTTTCGCCTTAAATCGCCCTGAGTTCTGTCAAAGTTCGGTCACAAAAGGACGCTATTCGCAAACAAAGGACTTCATGGGCTTCAAAGGCTTTTTACACATGAGAATTATTGGCCTTTTGGCGCATTTCGTCGCGACAACTGGCTTTTTGCAGTCCAATTTTTTCGGTTTGGCGGGGTTGGCACATTCCATTTGTGGTACGGCCAGCAGGCCCTCTGGGCATTTTTTGTTCGCATCGCCAGGCCGTTCATGGTCAGTGTGTGGGCTTTTATTGGGGTCCGGCTCGCCCGGCATAATACCTTGCTGTGCAAAAGCCATGGTAGCGACCAGGAGCATTAAGGTTTTCATACCGTTTATCTTGTCATACCCGACGAAATGATTCTATGGTTTTTGGATAGAGGAAAAATGCATGCCATACAAAAAAGACGCACTGAGCTATCACTCTGGCGGACGCAAAGGAAAGATTGAAGTTGTACCCACCAAGCCGGTTGATACTCAGCATGATCTTTCGCTCGCCTACACGCCTGGCGTAGCCGAACCCTGCCGCGAGATCGCGAAAAATGACGACGCTGTCTATGAATACACGATCAAAGGCAACCTGGTTGGCGTAGTCAGCAACGGCACCGCCGTGCTGGGTCTGGGAAACATTGGTCCGCATGCGGCCAAACCCGTGATGGAAGGCAAAGGCATCCTATTCAAGAAGCTGGCCGATATCGATGTTTTCGATATCGAGCTCAACGCACCCACGGCCGACGAGGTCATTCGAACCGTTCAGGCGCTCGAGCCCACCTTTGGCGGCATTAACCTGGAAGACATCAAGGCTCCCGATTGCTTCCGCATCGAAGACGAGCTCAAGCGCACCCTGAAAATCCCGGTATTTCACGACGACCAGCATGGCACCGCGATTATCTGTGGTGCGGCTTTTTTGAACGCGATCGAGCTGACCAAGCGTGACATCGCGCATGTGAAAGTCGTTTTCAGTGGCGGCGGAGCCGCCGCCATGGCGTGCGCGAATATCTTTATCAGTATCGGGGTGCGACCCGAGCACATCACGATGTGCGACACCAAAGGCGTCATTTACCGTGGCCGTACGGAAGGCATGAATGAGTACAAAGAGCGCTTTGCCATCGAAACCAGCAAACGTCAGCTTTCAGAGGCGCTGGATGGCGCCGATGCCTTCATCGGCGTGTCGGTCGCAGGCGCGCTTTCGGGTGCGATGATTTCGAAAATGGCGGCCCAGCCCATCATCTTCGCAATGGCCAATCCCGATCCGGAAATCTTGCCCGAAGAGGCGCTGGCTCATCGGTCCGATGCCATCGTCGCCACCGGACGCAGTGATTACTGCAACCAGGTCAACAACGTCCTGGGCTTTCCGGGCATCTTTCGTGGGGCGCTCGACGTGCGCGCAACCCAGATCAACGAGCAAATGAAGCTTGCGGCCATGTACAGCCTGGCAAGGCTGGCAAAAGAGCCCGTGCCCCAGAGCGTCTGCGACGCTTATAATGGAGAGAGGTTCGAGTTCGGTCCACGCTATCTGATTCCAAAGCCAGTCGACCCGCGTGTCGTACTTTGGGTTGCTCCGGCCGTGGCACAGGCCGCGATAATCAGCGGTGTGGCTCGCAAACCGATAAGCGATATCGAAGGATATCGTTCCGAGCTGGCGGAGCGGCTTGGGGATCAAACCCCGACCGCCAAACTGACGGCGCGGACGACGTCATTGAGTGCCCCCACGGGCGCCTCCCAGGTATTACGATAAATGCTTCCGGTGAGCTGACTCTTTAGGTACACTAGTAGCTGTGAAAACAAAAAAGACAGCTAAGACCATTCATCACGGACGATTTTCGAAGGCTCTTTTAAGTCGGCGCAAGGAGCGGGGCTACCCCACAGCCTACTCTTTTTATCACAAGAACGGCGCGCGCAAGACCTTCGGGTTTTCGTACCACCACTATCTGCTCATCGAAAAAGGCATGCGCCTTCCCAGCCAGAACAGCCTGAAGGCAATTCTGAATGCGCTGGGGCTTGAGGCCACGGGCTTCTACCCTGAGCGCAAAGAGCTGCTGGTGCACTTCGTAAAAGCGCTGCTCAACGGAGATCAGCTTTTCGATCCTGTTTTCAAAGTTGCCCGTCCGGGCATGGGCGATCCGTCTTCGGATACTTTCGAAGCCGAGCTGCTCAAGACCACGGCCACCAAACAGGTCAGCGATGTGCCGCGAATGACAAAAGAGCAGGCAGATGCGGTTACGGCCAACCCCGCCGCGTTCTGGATCCTGAACTGGCTGCTCCAGACGGGGCAGCCGGCTTCGGCCGAACAGCTGCGCATTGACCTGGCCTTCAGCGAGGCTGATGTCACGGCTGCAATGGCTGTTCTCGTAAAGAACGATCTGGTCAAAACCCGCAAGGACGGGTCGTTTGAATCGCCCCATTCCGACAGCGACCTGTTCATTCCCGTTTCGGTCTATCAGAACAAGTCGAAATGGATCTCGGAGCAGATTCAGGGCAAGATCAAGACCCTCAAGGCCAACCCCAGCTACTACGCCTACATCATCATGGCCGTCGACGACGACGAGCGCCTGGCGGTGGTCTACAACCTGTTCCGCGACGCCATTCGCAAATCATATCTGTTGCGGCCACGTGGCGCCGTTTCCAACGGACAGCTGGTGGCTATCGAGGCGCGGGTTTGCCCGCTTGTTGAAATCAAATAGCTTGCGACCCCAAAATCAGGCTTAGCGTTTCAGCGGTTTGTAGCGAATGCGCGTCAGTTGATCCGCGGCTCCACCAAGCCTGCGCCGTTTGTCGGCTTCGTAGTCGGTGAAGTTGCCGTCAAAGAACACGACCTTGCTGTCGCCTTCGAAAGCCAGGATGTGCGTGCAAACGCGATCGAGAAACCACCGGTCATGGCTGATGATGACGGCGCAGCCCGCGAAGTTCTCGATCGCCTCTTCCAGCGCCCGAATCGTGTTGATGTCCAGGTCGTTGGTCGGTTCGTCGAGCAGCAGGACGTTGGCGTTTTCCTTGAGCATGCGGGCCAGGTGCACGCGGTTGCGTTCGCCGCCCGAAAGCACGCCGACGGTTTTCTGCTGATCCTGCCCTTGAAAGTTAAATCTCGAAACATAGGATCGTGAGTTTACCTGGCGGTTGCCCAGCTGAATGGTTTCGCTGCTGTCTGAAATGACGTCCCAGACGGTTTTGTTGTTGTCGAGCGAGTCGCGGTCCTGGTCCACGTAACCGAGTTTTACCGTCGAGCCGATCTTGAACGTGCCCGTATCTGGTTTGTCCTGGCCGGTGATCATGCGAAAGAGCGTCGTCTTTCCGGCGCCGTTAGGGCCGATGATTCCAACCACGCCGTTTCGGGGCAGCATGAAGTTGAGGTTCTCGTAGAGCAGCTTGTCGCCGAAGGCCTTTGAAACGTCCTTGGCTTCAATGACCACGTCGCCCAGACGGGGCCCGGGTGGAATGTAGATTTCGAGTTCGTCATCGCGCTTGTCGCCCTGCTCTGCCAGCATCTTGTCGTAGGCGGCAAGGCGGGCTTTGCTCTTGGCCACGCGGGCGGTGGGCGATTTGCGAACCCATTCGAGTTCGCGCGCCAGGGTCTTCTGCAGCTTGGACTCGGTTTTCTGTTCCACCTCCAGGCGCTTCTGTTTCTGCTCCATCCACGAAGTGTAGTTGCCTTCGAACGGAATGCCTTCGCCGCGGTCGAGCTCGAGAATCCAGCCGGCGACGTTGTCGAGGAAGTAGCGATCATGGGTAACGGCGATAACCGTGCCCTCGTATTTGTGCAGGTGCTTTTCCAGCCATTGAACCGATTCGGCGTCCAGATGGTTGGTAGGTTCATCCAGCAAAAGAATGTCGGGTTCTTTGAGCAAAAGGCGGCAAAGAGCCACGCGGCGTTTTTCGCCGCCTGAGAGCGTATCGACCTTGGCATCGGGGGGCGGGCAGCGGAGCGCGTCCATCGCCATTTCCAGCCGGCTGTCCAGATCCCAAACGCCCAGATTGTCGAGCTTGTCTTGCAGCTCGCCCTGGCGGTTGATCAGCTTTTCCATGAGCTCGGGGTTCATGTCTTCGGTGAACTTCGCGCTTATGCCTTCGAACTCCTTGCGCATGTCGATGAGTTCCTGCACGCCTTCTTCGACGCACTCTTTTACGGTCTTCGTTTTGTCCAGGTGCGGTTCCTGCTCGAGCAGGCCGACGGTATAGCCTTTGGCCAACGAGATCTGGCCGGTGTAACCGCTGTCGACACCGCCCAGGATGCGCAGCAAGCTGCTTTTGCCCGAGCCGTTCAGGCCCAGCACGCCAATTTTTGCACCGTAATAATAAGACAGGTAAATGTCTTTCAGGACGACTTTTTTGGGCGGGTGGACGCGGGTAACCCCGGTCATCGTATAAATTATTTGCTTTGAACTCATGCGCGTTTCTTAGCAGAAACGAGGGCCCGGGTGCAATGAAATCAATCGCCTGTCGCGCCGCGTCAGCAAAGCAGGGTCATGGCGCTGGCCTTCCACTCGTAAACATTGGCCACGCGAACATCTTTGTCGGCATCGGACGGACGAATCCACACAAAAGTCTTCGGGCAGCTTGGCTTGGTGCATTCGACATCGTCAAACTGCGGCGACCAGGTGCCCGAATTCAGATATTCGATGCCGCTGAAGTTGGTGTGCACGAATTCATGGGTGTGGCCGAAGATGACCCGTTTTACCCTGGTGACTTTTGAGCCCAGTTTGACGGCTTTTTCGTAATATTTCACATCGACGATAATTTTCGATTTAATCGAGCGGAAATAAAAAATAAAGAAAGGGACCAGAAAGAACAGGCCCAGCAGGAATACCCACCAGTAAGAGACCTTCCAAACGATGTTCAGCACGCTCAGCAGCCAGAAACCGGCGCCGAAGGCGAACATGACCAGAAACGCCCGGTCCAGCCACAGCTCGCGCGCCACGCCCAGCGGGTCCATGAATGACGCCGGCGCGTGTATCTCTTTCAGCTCGCGCACCATTCTTGGAGTGGAGTTGGCGTTGCGGGCGATTTCTTCGACCTGGTCTTCCACGGCCAGAGGGTCTTTTACCTCGAGCGAGAAGCCCTCCTTGAGCGTCATAACCAGCGTCATGATCGCGCCCCAGAACCAGGTCCAGAGCAGCAGCGGCTCTTTGCGAAGCAGGTGGCTGAATAGGAAGCCCAGGTACTGGCGCGCGGTCATGATGTAGCTGCGGTCGGAATGCGGGTTGAAGTAACCCATGCCGTTGATCATATAGCGGTTCGCAAAGCATCCGAAGGGCAGACGGATTCGTTCCTTGCGCAGCCCCCGAATCTTGGGATTGATGGGATTCTGGCAGTTGCTATGGGAGTCGTGCTGGTTACCGTGCTCGATGAGCGTGTCGCTGTTGCTGATGTAGAAAAAGTTGTTGAATCGCACGTACTCTTCTTCTTTTTCAGTCAGGTCCAGCGCGCGCAGCACCGTCTTCTGAACTCCGGGCCAGTGCAGCTCGAGGTCGTGATTGCCTATAATGAAGATGACCCGGTTTTTCCTGCTTATGAATTTACCCAGCGCGCGAAAGAAGACCGGATGGTCTTCGATGATCTTGCGCATTTTGAAGCGCGATTTGCGTTCTTCGGTATTCAGCCCTCGCAGGCGTTCCAGCCACGAGATCGTGAAGCGCTGCTTGTCAGGCAGCTGGTTCACGCCGTCAAAGTCAAAGATATCGCCGGCCAGGATAAGCTCAACCGCGTCGCCTTCCGACTCCTCCTCGATCTTTTTCAGGAAGATCTCGAAAGCATGGTCGATGAAAAAATCCTTCTGTTTGAAGCGCTTCCAGAGCTTGTCGCGCGGCGACACGGGCTCGGCGGTTGTCAGGTGAATGTCGCTGACAATGAAAGTGTTTTTGGCGGTTTTAAACGAGTTGTGATCCGGCATGGTGACTCACATTTGATTTTAGCACGAACTGTGCTTTAGTGGGACGCTAACTTCAGAGGGTGAACCGTGCAAATGTCTATTATCGTCAGTGGCGTTCTCATCAGCGTGCTGTGTGGCGCGGTAGTTCTGATTCTTCTAAGCATCAAGTCGGCGTTGGCCG
>JACQAW010000430.1 GCA_016194725.1 Deltaproteobacteria bacterium | reverse complement strand
TACGTTTTCGTGCCCTACCGCCTGATCATGGAATACAAAAAACGCTGGCAGTTTCAAAAGAAACACGAAGTGCTGGTGCAGGTCGAAGAGCTCAAGGGCAATTTCATGAGCCTGATCACCCACGACCTCAAAACCCCGGTCGCCCGCATTCAGGGCATGGCCGAAGTACTGGGCCGTTCGGGCGCCGACTCTAAAATCGTCGCAGAAATCCTGGGCAGCACCGAAGAGCTGAACCGCTTCATCACCAGTATTCTTGAGCTGGCCAAGATCGAATCGAACCGCATCGAGCTGGCCCGGCAGTCCAAAGACGTGAACAAGATCATCGAAGACTGCATACATAAATTCGAATTTCAGGCCCGGGCCAAGCAGATCACGTTCGTTACCGACCTTGAGCCGCTGTTTCCGATTCGCATCGATGCGCAGCTCATCACGAAGGTGATCAGCAACCTGATCGACAACGCGCTTAAGTATTCACCCGAAAAAGCGCGCATCTCGATCGAGTCCCGCGAATCCACCGAAATACCGGGCTTTCTGGAAATTACCGTAACCGATACCGGTCATGGCATAGGCCAGAATGACCTCAGCCATCTTTTCGGAAAATTCTATCGCCCCAAAAACGACATCACGATGACCACCAAGGGCACCGGGCTGGGCCTGTACCTGAGCCGGTATTTCGTGGAACTGCACAAGGGCACCCTGACCGCCGAGTCGGTCGAAGGCAAAGGCAGCATGTTCACCATTCTGCTGCCGCTCGACGAAACAGAAATTCTAAATAACGCGATTCCTTCCGCTGACCAAGACGGTGAGCGGAATTTATTCAAAGGAGACAATGCATATGTTTAAAGTTCTAGTTGTCGATGATGACAGTGGCCTGCGTCTTACCGTAACCAGCGCTCTTGGCGAAGCCAGCTACCTCGTCGATCAGGCGCAGGACGGCGAAGAAGCCGTGAACAAGGTTCGGGCAAGCAACTATAATCTGGTGTTGCTGGACGTGAACATGCCGCGCTTGAGCGGCCTGGAAGCCCTGAAGCAGATCAAGGCCTACGACCCTTCGATCATCGTAATCATGCTTACCGCTTACGCGAACGTGCGCGACGCCATCGAGGCCACCCGCGAAGGCGCTTACAACTACCTGGAAAAGCCCATTAAAGCCGAAAACCTCGTCTATCTCATCGACAAGGCCCTCAAGGCCCACAACATGGTGAAGTCGATTTCGTTTTCGGCGCCAGTCGTGAAGCTGCCGGGCGGAACGACCTTCGTAGGTCAGAGCTCGGAAATGAAGAAAGTCTTCAACGTCATCGACAAGCTGTCGCGCGTCGATACGGCCGTCTTGATTCGCGGTGAATCAGGTACGGGTAAAGAGCTGGTCGCGAACGCCGTGCACTACAACGGCCCGCGCAAGGACGAACGTTTCGTCACGGTGAACTGCTCGGCCATTCCTGAAAACCTCATCGAAAGCGAGTTCTTCGGCCACGAAAAAGGCGCCTTTACCGGCGCGGACTCACGCAAAATCGGCAAGTTCCAGTATGCCGACGGCGGCACCCTGTTTCTTGACGAAATCGGCGACGTATCGGCCGGCATGCAGGTGAAACTGCTGCGCGTGCTGCAGGAAAAGAAGTTTACACCAGTGGGCGCCAACCGCGAAGTCGAAGTCAACGTTCGCATCATTGCCGCCACGAACCGCAACCTTGAAGAAATGATCAAAAAGGGTGAATTCCGCGAAGACCTTTTCTATCGTTTGAACGTTCTGCCGATCTTTCTTCCGCCTCTGCGCGAACGCAAAGATGACATCGAATCGCTGGCTCACTACTTTATCGACAAGTTCAACCTGGTGCATCGCAAGAACATCAAAGGCATCTCGCCTCAGTCGATGGCCCTGCTGAAGGGCTACAACTGGCCGGGCAACATTCGTGAGCTCGAGAACGTCATCGAACATTCGTTCGTGATCGAAACCTCGAATGAAATCACCCCTCAGGCAATGCCCGAGACGATCGCGGGACTTTCGATCACCTCGCGTCCCGCTGGTGCTGAAATGCCTGCCGGCCTGACGGCCGCCGGACGCGAAGCTCTTTCGGCCGATGATGGCGATGATGGGGAAGCGGACGTCGATCTGACCGCCGTAGTGGGCAGCATGACGCCTATCGGCTTCAAGCTCGACATCGGCAAGCTCGACTTCCAGGCCAACAAGGAAGAGTTCGAACGTCAGTTCCTCATCAACGCGCTCAAGGCGTTCAAGGGCCGCATAAACCAGACCGCGATTCACGCGAATATTCCGAAGAAGACTCTGCTTCGGAAGCTCGAAAAATACGGCATCAACGCCCGCGATTTTTCGGCCTGAGCGCAAAACGCGGCCGGATGTCGATCCGGCCGCCCTTTTTATTTTTTCTCGCCCGACTCAAAGCTTGAAGGTTTTTACTTCTTCTTCTTCAATTTTGATCGTTGCCTTCGAGCGCAGCTCGTTGATCAGCTCGCTGACCAGCTTGTTGCGATAGACTTCTTTAACTTGCTGCTCAATTTCCTCGTAGCCCGGAACCTTGCCTGCTTTGATGTCGTAAACCTTGATGACGTGGTAACCGTACATCGTGTGCACCGGGCCCTTGATTTCGCCTTTGCGCATATTGAAGGCCGTGGCCGCGAACTCAGGCACCATGCGATCGCGGGTAAAGCAACCCAGGTTGCCTTTATTCTCCTGCACGCTGGGATCAAGCGAGCTTTTCTTGGCGAGCTCCTCGAACTTCGCGCCCTTGCCTTTGGCTTGCGCCAGAATCTTGTTGGCCTCGGCCTCTTCCTGCACCACGATGTGCATCGCGCAAACCTGAGTGCTGTCGAAGAAGGTTTTGTTGCCGTCAAAAAACTTTTTCAGCTCAGCGCGGCCCAACTTCGGCTCGACCGCCTTTTGCATGAATTTTGAAGCCAGAAACTGACGCTCGAAACGATCAACGGCATGCCGGTACTCTTCGTCTTTTTCAAAGCCGGCCTTTTTCGCGGCCTGAACCAGAATTTCGGCGTTGATGGCGTTGTCGACCATATTGCGCCGGGTAGCGGGGTCTTCGTTGATCGATTTTTTCTGATCACCCGAAATCGTGTCGTATTCGCTCTTCACCATTTCATCGGTGATCGGCTTGTCGCCAACATGCGCAAGAACTGCTGCCATGACGGTGACCGGAGCACTCAAAGCCAGCGCGACCAGCGTAATATAAATTTTGTTCATGCGAAGTCTCCTAGAAAATTTTTGAAAAATATTCCTGAACTTTTTTCATGTCGATCATGTTGAACACATTCGAAAAACTCATCCACACTGCAACGCCGTTCAGGTCTTTGAACTGCGGCGGCAGGTATTTTGGTGGATCTATGATTCCTTCTTTGTGTTTGCGGTACCAGAGTGGAACATCGCTCGAATGCACTTTCCCGACGAAAAGGTACGGGATGTATTCGGGCTTGCCTGCCCTCATAGCCGCTCTCATGAAGTTGTAATTCTCAATGAATCCTTTGATGTATGCAATGTCTTTTGTAAACGGTGCGCCGCCCTCAATCAACCCACCGCGGTAAACGCGTTTGACGTTATTGATGGCATCAGCCTCGCTGTAGCCCTCCGTTCGATAAAATTCCAGGAGCTCAAGCGCGTTGGCACCATCTTCGGCTTTGTCGATTCCCAGCACGCGGTCATTGATGGTGCGCGCCCGCCGCGGATAGCTGACGAATGAGAAAATCTCCATCAGTATGGCCAAGCCCTCCTGGGTCGAGGCCATTCGAGGCGGTCCTTTTGCGAGAAAACGACAGATATGCTGGTTTTGGCCATTAAGTGTTGTTCCCACGTGCACCCAGCCCTCGTGCACCTCCAGAATCTCGATATCGCGGCGCGAAAACATAGCGCCTTCCTTGATCTTCACGGTATCGCTGCCGGCCGCCGCGTCAGCAAGGATGCCGTCTGACAGCTTGGCGCGCACCGGGTTGTCGGTGAAGTAGTTTTCGAATTTCTTGTTGAGCGACTTCACGGTCTCTTCCGCGCTCACGTCTTCCGGATACTCGGCTCCCAGAACGTCATCATCCAGAATGGAAAGAATGCCATACATGTTCTGGGCAAGATCGTTGATACTCGTTTTTTCATCCTGAAACGTGTCTTTGGGCGATCCATAAAGCTTCTTGCCGTAAGTATGGAAATCCTTGGTTCCGCGGTTCATCAACATGCGACAGACATCCTGATACTCTTCGCAGTTGACTTTCATCATCCGACCAATTTCGTCAGATTCTCCAAGTTGAAGCTTGATATCACCGATGATGCTCTGGAACTCATCAATTTTCTTTTGCGGATCATAGCCCAGGGTCAAGCCCTGGTAATAATGCTTGTCAATGACCGGCATTTCCTTGAACTTGGATTTTCGAAGCTGCTCGTCGACTGACGAAGGCCATTTGATCGCATCCAGAATGCGGATCGGCTTTTGCGCGTCGACCACCATCTCTGAAAGCCGTTTGAGCTTCTCTTTATAGGTGGTCCATACCATGTGTAAATTCTAACACGGTTTTGCATTCCTCCAAGGATCAACCTGACACCGGTATTCCAGCATGAACCCCGAAAACCGGGATTTTGACCACGAGTTCGCGCTCGGAAAGCGCCAAAATCGTGGCACAGCGATTGCTTTACACACTCTGTTCACTGGCTACCCATTTTGTTCCAAGAAGAGAGAGATCGCAAAAGATTATCCATAATCGCGTGACAGCCTTTCATGGCCGTCACCGACTTCCGCTCCCAATCACACAATCGGGTAAACAGCAGCTGAACTGCTGTTTACCCGTCCCTTCTCAAGGCAACGGCTGCAAATCAGGCTCAACAAACCGGCTTCGAGCCAGGTCAGAGAGAATCGTTTCTCTTTTATAAAACCGCAATGTCGGCGGCGAAGAACGATCGAACAGCTCGACATTTCTTTCGCGGAACTCGGGCCAGGTTTTGATTTCGGGAACGGCACGGATTCGGTCCGCGACCAGGCGCAGATAAACCTGCGTTACCGTTTCATGGTAGCCATTCGGATTTCCACCCACGGCCGCGTTATAATGTTGAATCGCCTCTCGAACGCGCGGCAGAACCACATCAAAGGAGCCGCTGCTCAGATATAGCCATGCCATTCGCAGGTGGGCCTCATGGGTCCACAGCGGCTTGGGTAATGTGCAGGCTTCAAAAGCGGCCAGGAAGTCCTGATCGGTCATGATTTTCTCCAGGCAAAGACTCAAAAAAAAAGCCCAGACGAACTTGTCGCCTGGGCTCTTGAAAACAATGGACAGAACTCGAGCTATTAACGCTTCGAGAACTGGAAGCGCTTGCGTG
>JACQAW010000318.1 GCA_016194725.1 Deltaproteobacteria bacterium | reverse complement strand
CAAATAAAGCGGCAAGGCTCAATAGGTCCAGGCACCACAATGTGCGACGTCCCAGGCTTGCGGCTGTCATGCACCACCTTCGGCCCGCACGGCCGAAAGGTAATCGAGCACGGGTTTGTAACCGCTGACGCGGGTGGTTTTAGCCTGGCCGCGCGCCACCAGCCGCACTTCCGACTCGGCGGCCTTTCCTGCGCGGTAAATGGAGTTGGCAAGCCGGCAGATTTCTTTTTCGAAGGCCTCGCCGGCGGGCACGCGCAGATCAAGCGTAAGCAAAACGTCCGGATTTTCCTCCACTTTTTTTCGCACCACCGGGTCATCCGTCTTTCCACTCAGCTTCCACAAGATCAGCCGCGCATCGTCGTCGCCGGGGTTAAAGGCCCGGATTTCGCAATCGGCAACCGCTGTTCCCATGCGAGCTGATTCCTGGGCGGTTGCCCCGTGCTTGCCCGCGGCCGCCGGCCACACGGTGCGCTGCCCCAGATGAGGCAGAATACGCACCTTGCGCGCAAACCCAAAGGGGCCGGCCGTCGCTACGCCCAGCCCCTGCCATTCGTGCACGCCGCGCGCGGAAAATTTTCTCGTGGTCGCGTAGTGACCATCGGCGGCTGCCTCGATCTTAGGCACGAGGGCAATAGGGACGAACTCGCCCGCGCTCAGCTCCAGAATCTCGATGCAGAAAAACGGCAGCCGGCTGTCGTTGCGCACGACTACCTCGTCGCGCACGCTGCTATCGGCCACGGCCTGGCGGCGCACCAGGGTAACCTCAAGCGACGAGATCGCCTTTTCCGACACTACGCCCGAAAGAATCATTCCGCCCAGCAGCAGGCATTCGATGAGATAGAGCACGTTGTTGCCGCTGGCTATCGAGACCACGCCGATTGCAATCGTAAGCACGATGTACCAGTAGCCGGATTTGGTGATGTAAAGGCGCCGCATCGGTTGGGCCTTTCGTTATACGGGCGCCGGGGTTGAGGCCACCACGTCATGCAGCACTGCGTGCTTTTCCTTCTCGGGCAGGTCTTCTTCGTGAAAAAACAGGCGATGCCCAAGGGCCGGATGCGCCAAATCGCTGACCTCTTTGGGAGTGACGAACTCGCGGCCACGCACCAAGGCCAGAGCGCGAGCACAAGCCAGCAACTGCAAGCCTGCCCGCACCGAGGCGCCAGCCGAGATTCGCGGATGCTCGACCGTTTTGCGCATCAGGGCCGCGGCAAACTCGACCACGCTTTTTTCGACGTGAATTTTGGCCGCCAGCGCGCGCAGCTGCACGGCCTGGCCCGGCTCGAGCACCGCGGCTTGAATTTTCGCGTCGCTCGCCGCGGGTGCATTCCTGTAAATCTCGAGCTCTTCAATCGTGCCAGGGCGCTCGATGTGCAGCTTGAGCATGAAACGGTCCAGCTGACTTTCGGTAAGCGTGTACACGCCGCGCGATTCAAATGGGTTCTGGGTGGCCAGCACGAAAAAAGGGTTGGGCAGAATATGGGTTTGGCCGTCAACCGTCACCGTCGCCTCCGCCATCGCCTCAAGTAAGGCCGATTGGGTTTTGGGAGGCGTGCGGTTGAGCTCGTCGGCCAGCACAACATTGGCAAATATGGGGCCCTTGCGAAATTCAAACTCCTTGGCGCCCGGCACCAGCCGCATGACACCCACGATGTCGCTTGGCAAAAGGTCGCTGGTCATCTGCACGCGTCGGAATTCACCGCCAAACGCGCGCGCGAAGGTCTTGGCCAGCTCGGTTTTTCCAGTTCCCGGCAGCCCTTCGAGCAAAACATGGCCACCGGCCAAAAAGGCGGCGAGCGTGAATTCGATGGTCTTCTCAGAGCCTCGAATATTCTTCTGAATTGCCGCCTTCAGCTCGGCCAGCTTGTTTTGCATCAAGCATCAATGGTACCAGCTCAAGGCGCCGAACGCTCCACGGCGTCAAGCCGCTAGGCACAAACTACCGGCTAAAGCGACGCTGGCGCCCGCGACACCTTGTCCTTGATCGTCTTCAGGCTATCTTCAATCTTTCCAAGCAGACTTTTGGGAGCCTGGCCTTTGTCGATGGATGCCTGCACCTGTTTTATCGAAGTCAGCACGTTATCGAAATCCTGTTTGCGCGTGCCGTAGCCCAGCTTCTCGGCCAGGACCAGCTGTCGGTTGGCATCCTCAAGCAGCACGTCGGCCTCTTTTTTGTCGATCTTGCCCGCCTGAGCTTGCCGGCTGACCTCGTCCACCAAAGCCTGCGCGCGAATGATCGGCAACGGCGTCACGCGTTCGGTGAGCACCAGGCTATTGAGCGCCGTCAACAAATCGGACTTGGCCTCGGGCAACTTGTTCTGGTCGATCTTCTTCGAGGCCCTGCGAATTGCCGGCGGATAACTTCCCAGCGGCAGGTTCAATGCGGTAAGATCGATTTCGCTGGCAAAGTCGCGCAGCAGCAGTCGTGCCGCCTGATATTGGCCCTGCTTGACGAAATCTTTCACGGTACTGCTGATGTGATTGATCCGGGCATCGTCGGCATTCAGGTCGATGATGCGCACCTCGGCCGAAACGGGCACCAAAGCGACATTCGGATGGCTGGCCAGGACGAGATCCATTTTGCCCAAGGCTCCCTCGAGCGCAGCCTTGGCCTGCTTGGCATCGTTCTTATCGAGAAACTCCATGGCCTGCGCGCTTTGCTGTACCGCCATCAGCGCATCCTTGACGGGCTGCTCGCGCGACTCCTGCGCGGCCTGACGCGCTTCGCGATCGATACGCTCGCGCGAAAGCTTTTTCGAGGGCTCGGCCAGCCCACGACCGCTGTCTTTGATTCCCTGTTCATTGGCCGCATCTTGCGCCGCGGTTGCCGCCAGGCAGAATGTTAATGAAAGTAGCCCCAAAGCAAGTTTCGCATTAAGTTTTTTCATGGGTCTCGAAAAATGCAAACTGCATACCCGGCGCGCGCAGCCGCACCCCACCCAACTCAAAGAATCACACAGAACACACCATTCTAAGGAGAATGATGCTGTACTTATAAATCGAGCTCCATGGCCTGGTTTCGCACGGGCTTGAAGCCAACCCTGGTGTAGACGCCTTTGCCATCGGCCGTCGCGCCCAGATGCAGCGAGGAAACTCCGGCTGCTCGGGCATGAGCAATGAGTTCGCGCATCAGAGCCGTGGCAATTCCCTTGCCACGCCACTCGTCGAGGGTGAATACGTTTGTACCAGCGCGTCGATATCGTCAACCGTCGCAAGCCGATAGCGGGCTTCAGTATCATTGGCCATTCCTCAATAAATACGGCTGTGGGCCTGAAATAGCAATATTTCCCCTTGCTCGCCCCCCATCCAAACGGGTAGCCAACCTGCATGAGGCCGATTCTTTTAACGACGCTGAATGCCCGCTATTCCCACTGCGCGTTCGGCCTGCGTTACCTGTACGCCAACTTGAAAGAGCTGCAGCCACAGGCGCAGATCCGCGAATTCACGATCAACCAGGCTCCGCGCGATATCGCCGAGGCCATACTCGCGCAAAACCCCCGGCTCGTCGGCTTTGGCGTTTACATCTGGAACACCCGCCAGACGCGCGACGTGGTTTCGCTGCTCAAGCGCCTGCGCCCCGAGCTGCTCATTATACTGGGCGGCCCCGAGGTCACCTTTGAGACCGAGTCCCAGGAGCTTTGCCAGCTTGCCGACCTGACCATTCAAGGCGAGTCTGATTTTCTGTTTTACGAAATTTGCCGCGACTACCTGGCAAACGGCAGCCTTCCCGGCGAAAAATGGGTCTCAGGCCCGTTGCCCGAAATCGCGAAAATCGCGATGCCCTACTCGCTCTATAGCGATGACGATCTAAATAATCGGGTGCTCTATGTGGAAGCTTCGCGCGGCTGCCCCTACAAATGCGAATACTGCCTGTCTTCGCTCGACAAATCGGTCAGAAACTTCGACACGGATGCCTTCCTGTCCGAGATGGACAAGCTCATTGCCCGAGGCGCGCGGCAGTTCAAGTTCGTCGACCGCACCTTTAACCTAAGCATCGCCACCAGCTCGCGGATCTTGCGGTTTTTTCTGGACCGCATCGGACAAGGCCTGTTTTTGCATTTCGAAATGGTGCCCGATCGCCTGCCTGTCGAGCTGCGCGAACTGATCGCCAAATTTCCGCCCGGCTCGCTGCAGTTTGAAATCGGAATCCAGACGTGGAACCCCCAGGTGGCCACGCTGGTTTCGCGGCGCATGGATTTTTCAAAAGTCGTGGAAAACTTCGCGTATCTGACCTCGCAAACCGGCGTGCACATCCATGCCGACCTCATCGCCGGCCTGCCCGGCGAAACGGTCGAAAGTTTCGCGCAGGGTTTTGACGCCGTGGCGTTGCTGCGGCCCCAGGAAATCCAGGTCGGAATTTTGAAACGCCTGAAAGGCACTCCCATCATTCGCCACGATACCGAATGGCAGATGGTGTACCAGGACAACCCGCCCTTTCAAGTTCTGCAAACCCGCACGATGAGCTTTGAAACGCTTCAGGGCATCGATCGCTTTTCGCACTATTGGAACCTGCTCGCCAACAGCGGCAACTTCGGCAAAACCATGCAGCTCCTGGATGCTCTGGCCGCGCAGCGCCCAGAGCCGTCCAGGTACTGGGAATTTGACCAGCTGGCGCGCGCGCTGGCCCAGCGTCACCCGCAAAATCACGGCGTCGCTCTGCTGAATTTGCTCGAGTCGGTTTGGCTGTACCTGACCGTCACGCGAGGCCAGGACGCCGACGAGGTTCGCGAAATCCTGATCGCGGACTATTCCGGAGGAACCACCAGGCGCGACGTTCCGCCATTCCTCAGAAAACACCAGGCCGCACCGACGCGCAAAACAGCTGACGCCACCGCCACCCCAAAGCGTCAGCAGCAGCACCTGCGCGGTGAGGCAGCGACCTCAGCCGTTACTGCTGCGCACTGACTGCCCAGTCGTGCTCAAACAGGCTTTCATAGTGTGAAAAAATGTCGGAGCTTTCAATGAGCATGCCAGCTTCGCGATTGTTCATTACCGCGTTCTGGTCCCAGTTGATCGAGCTCACCAACGTCAGCCCACCGTCGACCAGCGCGCCCTTATTGTGAATGTAATCCACGCCCATGGCCTTGACGTTTGCAATGCGCACCTCCAGCGGAAGACGCTCGTTTTTCGCGAACTCCATTAGGATTTTCAAGGTTTCCACGTTTTTTCGCTTGGCGGGGATGCCGTCATGATCAAAGGTCGATTCGTCGTTCAGCAGCGCACGCACCTGCACTCCACGACGTGCCGCCGCAAGCAACGACAGAACCAGCGGTGATTTGGCGCCCGGGCCCCAGCTTGAATCGAGCGTCATCTGCTGGATGTCGATCGACTTGCGCGCGCCATCCAGCAGGGCCAGCAAGCCCTTCAAGCTGTTGTTGGGCGCGATAATCGGATGCACGGCAGCCGCCTCGAAAATGGGCAGCGTGCGCGCGATCATTTTAAGGCGGTCGAAACCTGTCGAATCCACGGCCGGCATTGTCGAGCCGTCCTTAGCGGCCAGGGTAATGTCGATAATGTCGCCCTTCGACAGATCGGCATCCGAGCGGAACATCTGCTGGAACTGCATGGTGGTATCGGCATCGTGAATGAAAACCTCCCAGCCGCGGTTGCCCACGCTGCCCGGAACGGGGTTGCCCGTGGGCGAGTAGTTTTCGGAGCCAATCAGCAAATTCTCGCCGTCGGCCACGATGTATTTGGCGTGATCATAATGAAAGCGGCGCTTGCCCAGCAGCTGGGTGTGCGAGGTCATGATGTACAAATGGTCGTCATGGCCCGCGGCCTTGGCCATCGCGCGCGCAAGCTGCGCCTGAATTTCGCGGCCCGCGGGGCCGATGCCGCCCACGGGCTGCCCCTCTTCGAGCACTTCGACGTGCACGCCGGCGTTGATGCGCTCAATAAGAGCCGCGGCTATTTCTTTCGAAGACAAATCGTAGATGTTCACGAGCAGGTAGGTTTTGGCCGTTTCTATGGCCATCACAGTCAGCGCCAGATCGTTGAACGGCGCCTCGGCCACCTTGATGGGCACGGCGTAGGCGGGTACGGCGCTCGCGAGCAGCAGCGCGATCAAAACTTTTTTCATTGGTTTTTCCTCGTTCTGAAGCGCTGCGAAGCAAGTGTTGGACCAGACGGCTAACCGATTGAAAATGCGAGGCCAAAAACAACGCATCGCATCAAAATGGGGCGATTTCTTTACGCTGTTCCACAGTGCAAATAACCTATTTACACGCTCTGGTGGCTGCTCAGCAGAACATGCGCGGCGCTTCCAGTCTGGGGCACGACGAGCAGAAAAAAGCCGCCGTTCAGAAAAAACCGGCGTACTTGAAGAGCCGTTTCGTAATCCGTGTCGAACGCGCCAAACGTGGCCAGAAATTCCTTGATCGAGGCTACGCGAACCGGTTTGTCGGTCGGCCCCTCTTTGAAAGTACCGATGAATACGACCTGGGTTTTTGCGGCAGTAACGGTCCGCTCACGACCTGGTATGGCTGCCCGTGAATCAGCTGGCCTGCAAAGTGCGAGGAGCGTGATAAAAGTAAACAGCGGAATCTGATTCATTTAATGCGACGCACCACGGTCAACCCAGGATGACTACAGCATTTTAATGCTTAGAGTCATAGCGCTTTTCTGTCAAATCTTTTAATGAAATCGCATTTTTGGCAAAGTTCTTCGACACATTTATTGCGCTCAAAACCCCGGACTATTTTATTCGCTCGCGGTCCGGCCAGAATATCGGCTATGGGCTGGGTTTCAACGTCACCCAGCTTTAGCACCGCTTCCTTATCCAGACAGCAGGGTACAACCGCGCCATCGGCGTGGATTCCAAAATGATTCGAAAGCCCATGGCAGAAGCCAGTTTCAGACCTGAACGGAGCGGCCATCGAGGGCCACTCAAAGCGCGAATCCAGATTCAGGTAAAGTCGGTTGGCGATGCGATAGCTTTTTTTCCGACGCAGGTCGATTGACCCCGCGGCGAGTTTAAAGCCATACTCTTCTTCAATCGCGGCCCGAATTCGGGCGTTCGTGGGGGTTAGCGATACCGAGTCGGTCAGGTCCCAGATTCGGTAATTGATATAAAGGTCGGGACGCTGCTCGAAGGCCTGGCGCGTGAAAGCGAAAACCTTGCTCAGATAAGGCGAAACGTCGCGTTCGCCAAAGTTGGCCTCGAAGCTGTGCACCGAGAAGTTCACCTGCCTGACAATGGGCCGAAGCAGGATTTCCGTGCGCCGCTCATTGAGCAGGGTGCCATTTGAAGTGAGGTTGACGGGAACTTGAAACTCGCTGCAAATGTCGACGAAATCGGAAAGCTGGGGGTGCCCCAGGGGCTCACCCATCAGATGCAGGCACACCTCTTCGGTCAAGGGCCCCACCTGAGCCATGATTTTGCGAAAAACGGGCTGGCTCATCACCTTTTTCTCGCGATGCACCTCTGGGCAGAAGCTGCATTGCAGATTGCAGATGTTGCTGATTTCGATGTTGATTCGCTTATATTTTTTCACAAACTGACAGGTATCTATCACAAAAGTGTAATTTCCGTTGAATCACCAGGGAAAGCGAGGCAAGCTGCCTGAGACCTTAGAGTGCTCGGGCAGTAAGACCATAAAGAGTGGCCACCAAGAGCAGAGTGCCCTCGATCAAGGCGAAACTCGGACCGATTAGACCATCGCAGCTGCTTCAACGCCGGCAGGAAAAGCGGGTCACGGAAAATAAGACATAACAGAGGCATGTTTGGATAATCCACAGACGAATTCAAAACCAAGAAGACGCCGCGGCAGACGTGGCGGCCATCGCCATAATCCAGGTCCCGGCGGTCGTAACCCAGGCCAAGCGCAGCACCACGGACCACAATACGGTCCCATGCACGGTCCACATCCGGCTCCTTCGGCAAACAGCGCGCCCAATGTCGCCCCCATGAGTGGCATGCCGGGCCAACAACTCCAGGCGCAGCAAAGCGTCCCCATGACCACCCTGGCTCAGCGTTCGCAGCGCCATTTTCCGGGCCGCGCACGCGCTCTTGGCCACGATTATTTTCTTTCGGGACGAGTTTCGGAACCCACCCGCGTTGAAGATACGTTTACCCTTCAAGTCCTGGGCAGCGGGCCCAGCTACAATGTGGTGCTCGATTTCTCGAAAACGCCTGCCGACAAAAGCATGGATGCCCTTTGCGATTGCCCTTATTACGATGGTGGCGGACTGTGCAAACATCTTTGGGCCGCGATTTTACAGATCGACAAAGCCGGCCTCGCCAGCGTGGTTCCCGAAACCGGGCAGCTGCGCGTGGTACACGCACGTCCGCGCAATCGGCGCGACGGCCGCAACGGCGCTTCCAACGGCAAGCTTCCAGCCATGCTGCCCAACCCGAATGGGCAGGTCCGAATTCCTTCCCTGCCCGGCGTCCCAGCCGTCTCAAGCTGGCGCGCGCGTCTGGACCAGATTCAAGGCGTCACCGGTGGCCGTCCAGCCAATACGTTTGCCGGAACCTGGCTGGCGTATTTCGTGGTCAGCGCCTCGGAAACCGTTTCATCAGGCAAATTGGTCATCGATCTTTGGACTCGCGACCGCCTGTCCAACGGCGGCCTGGGGCCGCTCAAACCCAACCGGCTGCCCAGCCATGACGTCTCAAGATTCACCGACGTACGCGACCAGGAAGTGCTTTCGATTCTCGACCGCACGGGTGAAGCGAAAACATTCGCGCCGCATGGCCGCGGGGCCGGAAATCCATCCTCGCGTTTTACGGTCGACCCGATTCTGGAAACCCAGCTCATTCCCACGCTCACCAACACGGGCAAACTTTTTCTTTCGCGCTCGCCCACCGGGTCGCCCGACGACGCCGACCGGCCGCTGCGCATGGATCGCGGCAAGCCGTGGAACCTCGAGCTCAAGATCGAAGCGGTAAAAGACACGCACTACCGCATCGATGGCATTCTCAAGCGCGACAACGAAACTCGCGGCCTGAATGAACCGCTTTGGATTTTCGGCAGCAGCTTCATGCTTTTTGCCGATCGCATCTGCAAGCTGTCCGACCCGCGCCAGGTGGCCTGGGCCAAGGCGCTCAAGAGCCCTGAACCTTTTCTGGTGCCGCGCGACCAGGGCGACGCGCTCCTGCGTCGAATTCTGGCTGACCCGGCCGTGCCAAAAGTAACCTGGCCCGACGACATGGGCTGGAAGACGCTGACGATCGACCCCAAACCCAAGGGCGTTTTTCGCCCGCTGGGAATCGCGTCGGCAACCGGGCGCATGACGCTCACGGTGAGCTTTGATTATGCCGGCCGCGAGATTTCACTCAACGACACGGCCGAAACGCTGGTCGACGTCGAGCAAAAATGCGTTTACACGCGCAACGTGGCCTTTGAAGAAGGCACGCTGACCCAGGCGCTCAAGATTCTACGCGACGACCAGGGCACCGGCACGCTGCCCACGGCCGAAATGCACCGGGTGGCCGCCGAGCTTACCGCCAGCGGCTGGACGGTCTATATCGAAAATCAACGCCTCCACGTCGCCGATGATTTCGCGATGAACGTGAGCACGAACACCGACTGGTTCGACATCAAGATGGAAGCAAGCTTCGGCAACGCCGCCGTGGGGCAACCCGCGCTGCTTGCGGCACTCGCGGCCAAAGACGGCTTGGTTAAACTTGCCGACGGAAGCTTGGGCATGCTGCCCAAGGAATGGCTCGAGCGCTATGCTTCGATGAGCGAGTTCGGCGAGAAAAACGATGACGGCAGCCTGCGCTTCACCAAATCGCAGGGCTTGATGCTCAACGCCGCGCTGGCCGAGACCGACCACGTGCGCGCCGACCTGGGTTTCACGTCGTTTCGCGAACGAGTGGCGAAATTCGAAGGCGTGAAGATGGGCAAGGCGCCCAAGGGCTTCGTGGGCACGCTGCGCGATTATCAAAAAGAAGGCCTGGCCTGGCTGGGCTTTGTCGAAGAGTTCCAGATGGGCGGCATTCTGGCCGACGACATGGGCTTGGGTAAAACGATTCAAATCCTGGCCTTCCTGCGCGGCCGTGAAAAGTCGCGCAACCTGCCCAGCATCGTCGTGGCTCCGAAAAGCCTGGTGTTCAACTGGCAGGACGAGGCCGCCCGCTTCGTGCCCGACCTGAACGTCATCAGCTACTCCGGCGCCGGACGGTCAAAATTCCTGAAAGACATTCCGACGGCTGACCTGGTCGTGACAACCTACGGAACCTTGCGCACCGACATCGACAAGCTGCGCGAGTTCGAGTTCGATGTCGCCATCGTCGACGAGGCGCAGGCAATCAAGAACGCGAATTCGCAGTCGGCTCAGGCCTGCAAACGCCTGCGCGCCAATCAGCGCCTGGCCCTGACCGGCACGCCGATCGAAAACTCGCTCACTGACCTTTTCTCGATTCTGGAGTTCACCAGCCCGGGGCTGCTGACCATGACACAAGATCAACAAGTGGGCGAAGACACGGCCAAGATGCTGTCTCGCATGCTCAAGCCGTTTGCTTTGAGACGCACCAAAGAGAAGGTGCTCAAAGAGCTGCCTGAAAAATCAGAGCAGGTCCTTTTCTGCGAAATGAGCACCACCGAAAAGCAGTACTACAATACGCTGCGCGACCACTATCGTGCCACGCTCACGGGCGAAACCGACGGCGGCAAGAGCAACTTTCACGTGCTCGAGGCCCTGCTGCGCCTGCGGCAGGCGTCGTGTCATCCCGGCCTGGTCAACCCCGAGCTGCGGGGCGAGGGCAGCGCCAAGCTGTCGCTGCTGCTGAGCCAGATCAAGGAAGTCATCGAAGAAGGCCACAAGGCGCTCGTGTTTTCGCAGTTCACCTCGCTGCTTTCGCTGGTGCGCGAAGACTTCGACCGCGAAGGCATTACCTACGAGTACCTCGACGGCCAAACCATGGACCGCAAGACTCCGGTGGAACGCTTCCAGACCGACAAGAAGTGCCCCGTGTTTCTCATCAGCCTTAAAGCGGGCGGCACCGGCTTGAACCTGACCGCGGCCGACTACGTTTTCATTCTCGACCCGTGGTGGAACCCTGCCGTCGAAGCTCAGGCCATTGGCCGGGCCCATCGAATCGGGCAGAGCAACAAGGTGTTTGCCTATCGAATGATCGCGCGTGGCACGGTTGAGGAAAAAATCGTCGAGCTGCAAAAGACCAAGCGTGAGCTGGCCGAATCCATCTTCTCTGAAGACAAGGAGTTCATGGGCAAGCTGACTCGCGAGGACTTGGAGCAGCTGCTCAGTTAACTTCAGTGCCCCAGTTTTATCGTGCCGCTGCCGCCACCATTGATTTTGATCTTTGGCAAAAACGGCAGGGCATCGCGAACGGCCTGCGGAGAATGCTCGCCGTTCAGGACGGTCGAAACGACCGGGCCGGTAAGCGTGCCCACGGCTCCAGAGCTGCCAGCCGCGCTGGACCCGCTCGGGCCTTCAGCGGCCGGTGCTTCTTCTGGAAGCGCGGCACTGGCTTCTTCGGTGGGCTCAGGCTCGGATGGCGGCTTTGCGGCCGGTGGCGGCTTGTAGACGGTAAAGGCGTTGCTGCGCGCTTTGACCTCGGCGGGTGCCGATGGCGGCGTCGCGGCCTTCGCGGCTTCAGCTGCTTCGCTGGTGCGTGAAGTATCTTCAGCCGGCTCAAAAGTACCGGATACTTTTACCTTGGGGTCATAGGTCACGTTTGGCGTCACGCCACTGGGCTCAGCCTTTGCGATCGCACCGGCCAATAGCATCGCGAAGCAAATCGCAAGCCGCGCCGACAATCAGTGGTCCACCAGCGAAAGTCCCGATTTAATTTTCGTGCAGGCTTCGGGATCGCCGGATCTACAGGCCTTCATCATATAGCCATCAGCCATGACTCGCGACGCGGTCAATCCCAATCCTGTACCATACATGCGGCTCAGTGCCATGCAAGCCTGACCCGACCTGGCATCGCAGGCAGCGCCGTAAAGTACCGCGGCCTCGGTATAGGAACCGCTTTTTTCAAAAAGAATGGCGTGGCTGACGCAGGATTGCGGTGACGCGGTACAATCGGGTGCGTTTGGCCTTGCTGGCGGCTGTTCATTGGCAATTCGCCTGGCGGCGCCATACTCGCTCATATCGTTTGCCGCCACCGTCACGGGGTTATTGGGCATGTGGTTTACTCCAAAGCTGAACCCGCCCAACAATGACGTTACAGCGAGCAGCCCGAGTAAAAATCTTTCGCGTGCGCTCAAATTTGAAATGTAATTGGCGTGAGCCGAGCGACGTGGTGGCGGAGAGAAGAGCAGCGAAACTCTTTTGCGCGACTGCTCCGTTCCCTGGCGACGGTTGCGTGGGTCGCGGCGGTCAACCAGTGGAGCACGCAGATGGTCGACGGGCGCGTTATTCGGATCGCGTCGCTCCTCGCCTGCCCGGCGATCAAGCACCACGGCCGGCGCTTCAATGAATGCGGTTTGCATGTCCTCTTCCGAAATGGCTTGTTTGAGCTGGCGGCCGGCGGCTTCAGCCTCGGTACCGATTTTATAAACATGCAGGGGCGCCAGCACGTTCTTGACCTGCTTCATTCCCAGATCGATAATAGGCGACTCAATCTGCTTTTGAATCTGGTCATAGATTTGCTGGGTGAAGAAAATCGAGTCACCCACGGCCAGGTTCACCACCCGCGAGGCCACATTCACGCCGTCGCCATAAAGGTCATTGTCACCGGCGCGCTTGAAAACGTCGCCCAGGTGAATGCCGATGCGCAGATGCAGCTTTTCTTTTTCCGAAACACGCTCGTTGCGGTCGGCCATATGCGCCTGAATTTGAATCGCGCAAAGCACGGCATCCATGGCGCTGCTGAACACGATCATGAAGGCGTCGCCGATGGTTTTGATCTCCGTGCCCTCGTGCACCTGCACAATGGGGCGTACCAGCAAGGCGTGGTCTTCAAGCAGCTGAATGGCACGGACTTCGTTCTCCTGGCAAAGCTTCGTGTAACCCACGATGTCGGTGAACATTATAGCTGCCAGGCGCCTCGAGCCCTGGAAAATTTTGCCGGTTTTGCCCGAACCGCTTTTCGTGCCGATGCGATCACCCTCTTCCAGTAGCCTTATCGGAAGATTGCCTTCAGCTACTGAGCAGTAGAACCGGTGGGCATCAGTTTTGTGCCATCAGGCTTGACCAGATACCACATTCCACCCGACTCCTTGATACCCTGTCCATTGGTATCGCCCGCGGCCTTGTCGCCCGCGTAGGTATAAAGGGGCAGCTTGTTGTAAGTCAGCTGAAGGATGCCGTCATCGCGGGTAATGGGGCTCAGCATCGAGCTGTTGGCAGTGCCCCCGGCGGTGAACGTGGACTGCGACCCTGATACGGTCAGCGGTGGCCACACTTTGGCGCATTGGCCCAGGCAATTGCTCTTTCCCGGGTTATCAAGGTCAAACATGTACAGGCTCATTCCGTTTGCGTCAGCTAGATACTCGCCCATCGTACCCGTGGAAGTTTTGACCGTCACATTGGTGGTGGTCGTCTGGGCATATGAACCGGGCATCGTTCCTAAAAAAGCCATTGTGGCTACCGACAGGCAGCCTAAGATTGATTTCCGCATTTTAAGGTATTCTCCTCTGGTTATCCGCTAAGAGTGCAAACGATATTCCAGAGCGCGTAAAAAACCGTCGGCTTGCAGGAAAACGGCCGCGGGCAGAAGCAGGCTGCTGAATACCAGCAGTGGCAGCAGAATCACCCGGTCCGCCGCCACCAGAAAAATTCCGGCGACCGCGCAATGAAAAATCAGGTTGCCTACCGTAAAATAGGAAAGCCTCAGACGCCAGTGGTAGCGTTCGCCATCGCCGGCAGCGGTGATTTCGTAACGGTCCCACAAAAACTTCGAGAATTGCGGCAGGCCCGCGT
>JACQAW010000317.1 GCA_016194725.1 Deltaproteobacteria bacterium | reverse complement strand
GTGCCTGACCGTACCCATATCCAAAATACACGTGGTCCCCGACGACAGCAGCTCATGAATGCCCAGCAGCGCGCTGGCGTTCAGCGTTTCTTCATCGTGGGCGGCCTCCATGACCCAGATGCGCTTGGCCAGCCAGTCGAGCAGCTCAAGATCGTCGGCCTGGTTACGAAACAACGTTTGGCAAAGATGAATGTGGGCCTGCACAAAACCCGGTAGAATGGTCAAGCCGGTTGCGTCGATAACTTTCGCGTTTAGGCTGCGTCCGCCCGGTTTTTTATTCGTCAGCTCCACGATCCGTCCGTCAATCAGGCGAATGTTCGTGCGCAGCGTGCGGCGCTGTGCGTCCTGAGTTACGACTGTGCCGTTGACGATCCATTTTTCTTTTGGGTGCATTTAAACTTATTGTAGTCGGAAAGCAAAAAGGGCGAAACCTGTTGGTCTCGCCCTTTTGGCACTATCCTAAATTTTATTGAGCGCCGCCAAAGGCGCCGCTCATGTATTTATGAGTGGCCGGCTAGCTTGCCTTCTTTGCCACGTTCTGAGCCTGTGGTCCTTTCGCGCCGTCATAAAGGTCGAATTCGACTTCCTGGCCTTCAGCCAAAGTCTTATATCCATCGCCTTGGATCGCGCTGTAATGAACAAACACGTCAGGTCCGTCTTCACGCTGAATAAAACCAAAACCCTTCGCGTCGTTGAACCACTTCACCTTACCCAATGCCATAAGCAAATCCCTCCTTAGAATACAAAATCGAACAACCCCCCAGAATCGAAGGGCTTCACTATAAAAGGTAACAAAGCGTTAAGCCGTGTCAATGGGTGCCAAGGAAAATGGTCGGTTTTTGCCTAGCGCGGAAAACTAACGGAACTCAAAAACCAGCTCGTTGCCTCGCACAAAGCCAAGAGTTTCGCGGATGGCTTGCTCCTGTACCAGTGCGTCGTGCTCCAGTGCATAGAGACTGCTTTGAAGATATTGCCTCTCATTACCCAGAGCTTTAACCCTAAGCGTCATATCGCGTCGAACCGACGCGAGCTGATAGGCCTGAATCAATCCGCTATTGCCAAAAACCCCGGAAATACAGACCAGCCACGCGGTGAGAATGATTCCAAGAGCCCACGATCGGGTTTTCGAGAACAGCTGTTTAGCTTCCATGCATAAAAGATTTTATACCGAGAAACGTGGCTCGTCGACCGAGCTGCTCTTCTATTCGCAGCAGCTGGTTATATTTTGCCACCCGGTCTGACCGCGAAGCAGAACCCGTTTTGATTTGGCCCGCCGATACGCCGACGGCAAGATCGGCGATAAAGGTATCTTCGGTTTCGCCACTGCGATGGCTGATGACGGCCGTGTACTTCGCGTCCTGAGCAATGCGAATCGTGCGCAGAGTTTCAGTCACGGTGCCAACCTGGTTCAACTTCACCAGCACGGAATTGGCAACCTTGCTTTGAATGCCTTCTTTGAGAATAGTCGGGTTCGTGACGAAGATGTCATCGCCAACCAGTTGCACGCGATTGCCAAGACGCTGGGTCATGTCTTTCCAGCCGTCCCAGTCGCCCTCGGCCAATCCGTCTTCGAGCGAAAGACTGGGATATGAGCCGATCATCTTTTCGTAAACAGCCATCATTTCCCGCGATGACAACATGCGTCCTTCGAACTTGTAACGGCCGCTGTCAAAAAACTCGCTCGCAGCCACATCCAGACCCAGATAGATGTCCTTACCCGCCACGTACCCGGCCTGCTCGATGGCCTGCATGACAAACTCGAGAACCTGCTCGTGCTTGTCCTCATAATCCTCAAGCGATGGCGCAAAGCCGCCCTCGTCGCCCACACCCGTATTCAGATGCTCGTCGCGAAGCACGGCTTTCAGGTGGTGAAACACCTCGACACCCATGCGCAGCGCTTCGGCAAACGTAGGGGCACCCAGGGGAATAATCATGAACTCCTGAAAATCAATGCCGTTGTCCGCGTGCGCACCGCCATTGAAGATATTCATCAACGGCACCGGCAACACGAGCTGCTCGCGCGAATCGCCGCAGACATGGGAAATCCACTCGTAGAGCGGCTTGTTTTCAGCCATGGCGGTGGCGCGGCAGAACGCCATTGAAACGCCAAGTATTGCATTGGCACCGAGTTTGGACTTGTTGGCAGTGCCGTCCAGCTGCAGCAGCGCATCGTCGAGCTCGAGCTGGCTGTTGAACTTCTGCCCCACGAGCCGCGGGGCAATCAGGTCTTTTACGTTGCCCGAGGCTTTTAGCACGCCCTTGCCCAGATATCGCTTCTTGTCGCCGTCGCGCATCTCAAGCGCTTCACGGCTGCCGGTACTGGCTCCGCTGGGCACGGCAGCACGACCGGTGGCCCCGCTGTCGAGGCGCAAATCGACTTCAATGGTGGGATTGCCGCGGCTGTCGATCACTTCACGAGCTTGGACGGATTCTATGGTAAACATAGGGCCAGCCTAGCGAATATTCACCCGATGGCCAACAGGGATTTGCGGATTTACTTCGTCGCTGACGCGGGAGCGCGCTGCTCGGGATTCTGCCCGAAAAAATGCGTCGCCTCGGGGCTTTCGGGAAAGCGGCGGTATTCAACCGCGGCTTCGACAGTGCGCCCTTCCATCACATAGCTGCGCGCAATAAAGTCCGAGCGCTGGGGTCCGTCACGCAAAAGTTGGTTGGACAAGCTGCGCAGCGCCGCTGCCCAGGCGTTCAGGGAGTCGGTATTCAGGCCTTCGGCGCCAAGCGAGTCAATGGCACGCAGCGCCCGCATGCGAATCCGGGCGCTGGGGTCATTGGAGTTATCGAGGGCCAGCAGTGACTGGTGGGCCACATCGGGGCCTTGCCGTACCAGCCAGGTTCGCAACGCCGCGGGCTCGTGCTCCCGTGCGACGACGAGCAGGTCACGGACGGCGTTTTCCGGATTGGCTCCGGTAATGCGCTTGGCGCCCCAGCTCGCCGCGAAATACACCCTGCCGCCAATCGCGGCCACCGTAATAAATGCCACCGCGCTCACGACCCCGGCTATTTTCCAGTTGCTTGTTTTCATGCTGCCACCTTTTTCGGATCGAACCATGCCGGTGCCACGAATTTCTCTTTCGGAAACGGCAGCCGGTTCAGCTCGATCTCGTGATAAAAAGTCGGAAGATAACCGGTGGCGACCATCTCGCCCACGATCTTGCCTTCCGCTGTTTTGCCCTTCATGCAAAATTGAAAAATATTCTTCACCTGATACTTGCCCTGCTCGTCCACTTCCGGAATGACCTCGGCGATGTCCGTTACTTTTCTGCTGCCGTCATGCAGGCGCTTGATCTGCACCACGACATGAATGGCTGACGAGATCTGCCGCCGAATGGCGCTGACCGGAATGTTCGTGTCGCCCATCATGACGAGCGTCTCAAGACGGACCAGCCCGTCATAGGGCGTATTGGCGTGCGTGGTTCCCATGGAGCCGCCGTGGCCGGTGTTCATCGCCGTAATCAGGTCGAGCGCTTCGGGACCACGAACTTCCCCGACGACGATACGGTCGGGACGCAGACGCAGGGCCGAGACGATCAGGTCGCGAATCGTGATGGCGCCCTTGCCGTTGGGCAGCGGGGCCTTGGTTTCGAAATAAACACAGTGGTCGGTCTTGATCTTGAGCTCGCTGGCGTCTTCGATCACGAGCAGGCGTTGGGTGCCCGGAATGCGTGATCCAATGACGTTGAGCAAAGTCGTTTTACCGGAGCCGGTACCACCCGAGATGATGATGTTGCGCGCCAGGTACACGCAGATGTCGAGAAAGCGGGCGGCATCCTTCGAGATGGACCCACGGTTGATGAGATCGACGAAAGTGGGCGTGTCCTTGGAAAACTTGCGAATCGAAAGCGTGGTGCCATTGCGCGACGAAGGCGGCAGCACGGCG
>JACQAW010000316.1 GCA_016194725.1 Deltaproteobacteria bacterium | reverse complement strand
TTGGAGCGAGTGGGGGTGAAGAACCGTCCCCGGGTTCTTCACCCCCACCCCCATTGAGCCCAAATGAGAGGATATGGGTTTTCCTTTTGGGCTAACTCCACGGCACCAGGCCTGGGTAGGCCTGAGTCCTGATCCTCGTATACCTTATACTACTCAGCAGCCTTGTATTTAGCCGATGAGCTTGAGTGCCAAACCAGGTGCCTGGTTGGCTTGGGCCAAAGTCGAAACCGCTGCCTGAGTCAAGATGGATTTCTTGGTCAGCTCAGCGCTTTCCGCTGCGACGTCCGCATCACGGATGCGAGAGTTCGCGCCAGAGATGTTCTCATTATAAACATCCAAGTTACTTACAGTGCTTTGCAATCTGTTTTGCATTGCCCCGAAGTTTGCGCGGGTACCGCTTACCATCGAAATCGCGCTGTCCAATTTTTCGAGATTGGTTTGCGCGCTTTCGCGGGTAGCGGTGTTCACTTCAGAGATACCAAGGGCAGATGCCGTTGAGTTGGCGGAAGCCGTGTCGTACATAATGCGATCTCTTTCCGGATCGCCGTGCGTACCAACCTGGAATTCCAGGTTGTTGCCAACACCGCTCAAGAGCTGATTGCCATTGAACACCGTGTTCTGCGAAATACGGCTGATCTCACCTTTGAGTGCCTGCGTTTCTTTGTCAGTGAACTGGCGTTCAGTGTCGCTCAACGTGTCGCTGGCGGACTGGACTGACAGTTCGCGCATACGAATCAGCATGCTGCTGACTTCGTTCAGGCCGCCTTCAGCGACCTGCACGAGCGAGATGGCATCCTGAGTGTTTCGAGCAGCCTGACGGTTGCTGCGAATTTCAGCTTTGAACTTCTCGCTAATGGCTAGACCTGCGGCATCGTCGGCGGCCGTGACGATGCGTGAGCCGGTTGATAATTTTTCCAGTTCATGATTGCCAGCCTCGCGCTGCGTGCTCAACGCACGTTGCCCGACGAGAGACTGGACGTTTGTACCTATACGAAGACCCATACACTTCTCCTCCCAAAGTGAAAGAAACGTTTGTGAACGCCACCCGGCGCGCACAAGATCGTTTTTTATTACTCATCAAGAGAGGGAAGGTCTGAATTGCTGTGTCCCACCGACCATCTCTTGCTGTCCCACCAAATGGATCGGGTACTGGACCAAATTACTTTAGACTAATTTAGTCAACTACTGATTTTCCTTTCGAGCAGTTCTCAGATGCAAGGATTCATGTTCCAAATTATTGATATCAAGTAGGAATGACGCCTTCTGAATATCTCGATGGCTGCGCCGCGTCAGGAAAAAATTGCCACCTACTCGGCGAATTTATCAGCCGCTTCGTAGGGTGTTCTCTTTTTTGAGAGCACTTCGGCCACGATTTTTCGACCGCTTTCACTGTGCATCTTCTCGCGGACCACCCGCGCGTTGGCGCTCCAGATGATTTCCAATATCTCTTCTTCGATAAAAGCAGCGCGCTTTTCTTCGAGCTTTCCATGCTTGAGCGCATAATCGCGGTAACTGCAGACCTGGGTAAAAAATTCGACGATGCCTTGATCATGGAGCGCTTGGGTTTTCAGAACCGGGATTTGCCACATTGCCGCCTCATTCATGCCAATCATGTTGATGAGCTCGCGCACCAGCTTGTCTGACTCAGGCCGATCGCACTTGTTCACCACGAAAAGATCAGCGATTTCCATGAGGCCGGCCTTCATGACCTGAATGCTGTCGCCACTTTCGGGAACCAGAACGACACAAACGGCGTGCGCCAACTTTAGCACGTCGAGTTCGGTCTGTCCTACGCCGGCTGTTTCGACAATAACCCAGTCAAATCCGGCGGCATCAAGGGCCATGACAACCTCCTTGGACGACTGCGAAAGACCGCCGTGTTTGCCCCGGGTGCCCAGACTCCTAATGTAGACGCCGGTATCACCGGAGTGAGACTGCATGCGAATTCGATCGCCAAGTATTGCACCGCCGCTAAAAGGGCTGGAAGGATCGATTGCGATAACCGCGACTCTTTTTCCGGACTTGCGAATCTCGGCAACGAGCTTGTCGGTGACTGTACTTTTGCCGGCACCCGGCGGGCCGGTAATGCCGAGCACGAAGGCATTGCCGGTCTTGGGATAGATTTCATCAACAAGAGCACGTAGATGCTCGCCGCGGTCTTCAATGAATGAGATCACGCGAGCGAGGGAAAGGCGATCACCCGCTAACATTTTGTCGATGAGTTCCATCACACCAGAAGTATAGGAAAAACCCGGTGTTTTCAACACCGGGTTTTTGTTTCGGTTTCGGCTTACGTTCGAGTTTCGGGTACGGTTTCAGTTTCGGTTACTGAAACGCGAACGGAAACCGAAACAGCTACCGTTTTCTGATCTTGTTTACGATATTGGTCGTGGACTTGCCGGCGACGAAGTTCAGGGAATACACTCGCCCCCCCCACGATAGCACTTCCTTCGAGCCAAGAATCTCTGAAATTTTCCAGTCACCGCCTTTGACGAGGATATCAGGTCGGATTCGCGAGATGATCGGAATGGGATTGCCACCGGTAAACCACGTTACGGCGTCGACGCTTTCAAGCGCGGCCAGAACCTGCATGCGGGATTTGAGATTATTTATGGGACGCTCGGGTCCCTTGAGCTCGCGGACCGCCGCATCGCTATCCAGCGCGACTACCAGAAAATCGCCCTTGCCCCGCGCGGCCTCGAGATAAGTGACGTGCCCGGGATGAAGAATGTCAAAACAGCCATTGGTAAATACGACACGTCGGCCACCAGCGGATGCCCTACGGCAAAATTTTGCGGCCGCGGCCGGCGCTAATATCTTGCTGCGGAACGAGCGCGGAGCCTTCAATTGAGAATGACTTCGCTATCAGTGATGACGTCGTGCCAGCAGCGACGGCGCGAATCAAAGAAGTACCAGAACAGTCCCACTCCGAGCGGCACCGCCGCGATGAAAAAACAAACAGCGCGGCCGAGCGTGGCAAAGCCGCTCTGCGAGCGGATGCGAATGCCCATGATCGCCTTGCCAATCGTGCGCCGCCAGGTCGTTTCCTGAATGAGAAAGTAACCCAAATGCACGACCAGATAGAGCAGGCAAAGCGGCCAGAATATCTGAACGCCACGCCGCTCGGTCATCAGAGCCCCGAGGTCATAGCCATTCAACGAAAAGCTGGCCCAGACGATAACCAGAAACATGGCTGTCGAAAAAATCACATCCAGTCCATAGGCGACAATGCGGCGAAAAAAACCAGCGCTCGCAGGCTCGCTGGAAACCTGGTCGGTCGGTTCGCCGGCAGCGGTTTCGGCATCAAACTGTTCGATCATCCTGCGCGCGCTATCAGTGCCCACCGGCGCCTGCGCCATATGCGAAGTAAACTTTGGAGGCCGCGCTGGAGGATAGTCGAAGCTGACCACCGGCTTACGCTTCGCATGATTCGGGGTATAAGGAAGACCATCTGCAAAATGGTTTAGACCTAATCCCTCGGACATTGGCTTGAATTTGATCGAGCTGAACGGATCGGTATTCTTATCCATACCCAAATATTATGGTCAAGGTTGCACACTAATGCAACCCGCTATGTTGAGGAAACTGCTCTAATGACCCGAGCGAGGGTGAGCGCGGCCACCACAGCGGTTTCGACGCGCAGCACCGCTGTACCCAATGACAACGGAATGAAGCCATGTTCGACGAGTTCACTTCGCTCCTGGTCGGCAAATCCACCTTCTGGCCCCAGCATCAGACGCACTGCATGATTGCGAGATCGTTCCAAAGCCTTCCAGGTTTCCGTCAGTGCCTCTGCTTCCGATTTCACGACGGCACGAAGCTCGGAAATAAATGCGAAGGATTTTGTGTATGCCGAATCGGGTACGCTCAAAAACTCAGACCAGGAAACCGACGCTGCTATCGAGGGTCGCCAAAGATGTTCCGACTGCTCGATAGCACCGTCCATGATTGCCTGCCAACGTCGCACATATTTCGCGGCATCGCCCTGGTGAGGTTTGACCACGCAGCGGCAGCTCACTACCGGAGTGATGCGCGTAACTCCGCACTCCACGGCTTTTTCGACGACCCAATCCATTGTGGTGTTTTTTGGAAGAGCGATTACAAGCTCAAATGGCAGTGGACGTGGCTCGGTACGTCTGACGGCACCCAGGCGGATGGCACCGCCGCCATCGCATTCCTCGAGCATGCCTTCGAGCAGCCGGCCCGCGCCGTCGGCCACCAGCAGCGGCGCGTCCCAATCCATACGCAGCACTCGCCGCAGATGATTCAGCTTTTCATCGCTCAGGCGTACAAGAGTATCGGATTGGGCAGCGGCGGCCTCGGCAATCAAAACCATCTTGCTCATTTTTCACCTCCATCCGCGATACGCACGTCAGCCAGCGTACGATAGTCGCCGTTCGGGTACATGACCACGTTTCGCATTGACCGCGTGCCGATAAACGTATTGCTCCAGTGCCACAGGCTCACATAGGGGAGATCGCGCGCGGCAACCTTTTGAACCTCTGAAAAATATTTCCTGCGTTTAGCATCGTCCACCTCGGTCATGCCCTTGTCCACCAGCCGGTCAAATTCCTGGTTCGAATAGGATCCTCGGTTCAGGCCGCCATGCGCCTGTGAGCTATGCAGCGCCCGAAAATATATCGCGGGACTGGTAACGCCAATCCAGCGCGAATGAAAGAGCTGAAAATTGCCGGCATTGATGTCGGCGAAAAAAGTTCCAGCCTCGACGACGTCCAGCTGCACGTCGATGCCCGCCTGGCGAATCTCGTTAGCCAGCAGACGCGCCATTTCGTTGCCAAACTTTTCGGTCGTGGTTTTGAACGTAAGCTTGAACCGCCAGCCCCCTGGCGATTTTCGCGGGTAGCCTGCCTGGTCAAGCAGCCTTTCGGCATTTTCCCGGTCAAACGGCTGGTGCTCGACTTCGGGCTCATAATAATCCCCGTGCGCCGGCGCCAGTATTCCCGTGGCGCGGGAACCAAAGCCGCCTATTCGGAACTTCAATATTCCGGGAATATCTATCGCCTGCGCAATAGCCTGCCTGACTTTGAGGTTAGCGAGATGCGGTTCCTTGAAATTAAAGCAAATGTAACTGACGTTAACGCCGGGAGAGTCGAGAATCTGCATCTCCTTGGGCCGGTGCTGGCGAAGGTAACCGGTTTTGGTGAGGCTGATTCCGCTCAAGACCACGTTGCCATCGCCTCGCACCAGATACTGGTAACGGGTATTGTCGTCGCTGACATATTTAAACGTTATCTCGCTGAACGCACCTGCCGCCAACGGCTGATAGTAGGTGTCGGCCGCCTCGACATGTATATCCGCGGGGGTTTCGCGGGTCATGCGATAGCGGCCGGCGGCGACAAGCACCTTGCCCTTTCGCTTGAAAATCTTGAATGCCGGAAAATCATTGAGAAGGAATGGTTGAGGCGAATCGGTTTCGACCCGAACCACGAGTGCGCCCTCAGTTGAGATATTGTTCACATGGGCCAGGGCAACTGCGAGTGGTGAGCGGCCGTCTTTGAACTCGTGAAGCACACGAACCACATCTTCCGCCGACAGGGGCGTGCCGTCCTGAAATTTCAATCCTGAACGTAGCTTGAAACGAAAATCGCGGTAGCCGTGGATACTCCAGCTCTCGGCAAGCTCGCCCTCGACGCGCATGTGCTCGTCGAATCGCACCAGGGAGGCGTGTATCAAACCGTTTAT
>JACQAW010000007.1 GCA_016194725.1 Deltaproteobacteria bacterium | reverse complement strand
TCGAGCTCGCCTACCCGCTCCTGCGAGAGTTCGGCATGAAGGCCTGCGTCTTCCTTGTTTACGAGGCGATGGACAAGAACAACGCCTGGCACGACCCCGGGACCGAGTCCTGGCTGCCCATGGCCTTGTCTTCGTAATTCTTCTGCAGCGCAAGGCGATCTTCATTGAACTTGCCCTGCAGCTTGGCGATCGTATGCTTGCGCTCGTCGCGCTCCTGCGCGGTTTGGACGTCGTGGCCATCGAGAATCGTTTGAATCTGCTTGGTCTTGAGCTCTTGGGCCTTGGCGCGATCACGGGCGTTTTCGTTGGCCATGCGGCCGTACTTGTCGTAGGCCTCGGCGTGGTCGTTGTTGATCGTCTTCTGGAACGAGTCGCTGCTGCGGTGAATTTCTTTTTCGAAACCATCGCGGGCCGAGCTGAGCTCGGCGTCGGTTTCGTCACGCACGCGTTTGATGCCTTCGGTCTGGTGGGCGACCAGAGAGTCGACTTGATCGCGCTGGGCTTGGCGAATATTATCCAGCTCGCGCGCATGATCGGCTTCGCGCTCCCTGAGGATGCGGTTGGCAATCTCGACTTCTCTGCGTGCTTCTGAGTTACTGATGTCCATGTCCCGCGGCTCTCCCTCCATGGAGAGTTATTGACTACTCTTAAAAGTTTACTGGGTTGCAAGCAAAGTAAAAGAAGGCAAAAACCGCTAGGAAAGAAGTGCCCATAAAAAAACCCCGTTACCCTTTCGGATAACGGGGTTCGTATTTTGGACTTGAGCCAGTCTGGTTCAGGTTCCCGAAGAAAGCTCTTCTTCGATCATTTCCTTGAACTGCTCAATTGGCTGAGCGCCAGCGACTGGCTTGCCATTGATGAAGAAAGTCGGGGTGCTGCGCACTCCCAGCTTGTTGCCGTATTCGACGTCTTCCTGCACCGCTTTGGCGAACTTCTTCTCGTCGATGCATTTCTTGAAGTCGTCCATATTGGCACCGATTTCTTTGGCGTATTTCGAAAGGCTTTCGCCGTCGAGCTTGTCGGCATTGGCGAAAAGCTTGTCGTGGTACTTCCAGAACTTGTCGGTGCTCTGGGCATTCACGCACATCGAGGCTTCAGCGGCAGGCTTAGCCTGCGAATGCATGGGCAGCGGGTACTGCTTGAATGCCAGCTCGATTTTTTTGCCGTACATCTTCTTGAGCTCCTGTACCGTCTTGGCGGCTCTTGAGCAGAAAGGGCACTGAAAATCAGAGAACTCGACGATCTTGATCTTCGCGTCCTTGTTGCCGAACCAGGGCGAGTTGCCGATTTCGATGTTGACCTTCACGTTTGGCTTGCCGAAGAACAGCTCGACCTTGTGTTCCTTGGACAGCTTCACGATGAGAGTGCCGATCTGATCCTGGCGTTTCTGGGCTTTCATGTAAGCGTAGATGCGGTCTTTAAGCTGAGCGACCTGTTCCTTCGGGATGTTTTTTTCCTTCACGAACTTCGCGAAGTCGCTGTCTGAAACCTTGTCGTCGCCTTTGATGACCTTGGATTCAACGTATTCTTCGACAGGCATGTTTGCTTTTTTGGCGTCTTCACCATAAACGCGTTCGAGCAAAACCTTGCCCACTCGGCCCATGCGCATGTCATGAACCTTGGTGAGCTGATCGGCGTATTCCATGCGGTCTTCGCCTTCACCGAGAAGATCGTCCTCCGTCACGGGCTTGCCATCGATGTTGGCTAGCGGAGCAGAGCTTTCTTTCACGACGTAGTGTGGCTTTTCTTTAGCTTTGCTTTCGCCCGTGCAAGCGAAGACAACGACCAGCGCCATTGCGCTGACGATGAGCATCAGCTTGGAAAAAGAACGTTTACCAATAAAAGACATGAGGACCTCCTCAGAGTTTGGATATCTAACTTTTAATCAGAAATGATAATGGGGCATCACAACTTCTGCAATAAAAAAGCGGCGTTGCATTTTTCTTTCGATCGTACGCAGCCCAGAGAGCCGCCCGATCAGGTCATGAAGCCTGACGAGTCCCACGCAAGACCCCATGGGATCGGTAACGGGCAGGACGCTGATCTGGCTGCTGCGGTTTTCCATGAGCTCGAGCGCACGGATGGCTTTCTCGCCCGGAGTTACCGAAACCGGCTTGTGCGTCATGATGTCCGAGGCGATGAAGTCAAAAAATTTCGTCTTGTGCTTCAGGGCGCGGCGAATATCGCCGTCGGTAATCAGGCCGGTCCACTTTCCGCTTTCATCACGAACCAGCACCGCGCCCAGCTTTTTTTCAGTCGCGATGTTGATCACCTGATCCATGGAGGCACCGCTGGCCACCCACGGCAGCTCGTCGCCTTTTTTCATCAGATCGGCCACGGTCAGCGTGAGGCGCCTGCCCAGGGCACCGCCCGGGTGGTTGCTCGCAAACTGCTCTTCCTTGTAATCAAAGCGGCGCGAAAGCGCCACCGACAACGCGTCGCCAAGCGCCAGCGCCACCGTCGTGCTCGAGGTTGGGGCAAGATTCAATGGGCAGGCTTCCTGGGCCACGCTGCCGTCGAGCGCGAGATTGGATTCCATGGCCAGCGCGCTCTTCATATTACCCACGATGGAAACGATCTTCGTGCCGCGGCTGCGCAGGCTGGGCAGCAGGCGCAGGACTTCTTCGGAAGACCCGCTATAGCTCAAAATAAGCAGCACATCGTTGGATGAAACGATACCCAGGTCGCCGTGCGAGGCCTCGCTGGCATGCAGAAACAAAGCCGGGGTGCCCATGCTGGAAAGCGTGGCCGCCACTTTGGCCGCGATTTTTCCACTCTTGCCCACGCCCGTGACGATGGTGCGGCCGCCCCGTTTGACGGCTTCAACGATCAGGTCGACGGCTTGATCAAAGCGCGCGTCCAGTTTGTCCCGCGCGGCCATGATGCACTGCGCTTCCACTTCGAGCACTCTTTTGGCTTCATCTAATGATGTCATCGTGACCTCATCAATTATGTCAGTCGTCTTGAAAGTGCAAGCAATTGACAAACTGTCGATATCAGCATGTGCTGTTGTTGTTCACAAAAAACAGTTTTCAAATCTCGGGGGAAAGCATGAAGCGGTCCATCGCAGTCGTTACTCTCTTATTGGCATTCCAATCATCAGCATTTGCAAAACGCCTGGTTCCGGTCGACAGCGACCCCGCGCCCGGCAAAGGCGTGGCGGTCACGGTTCGCAGCGAAAGGGCAGTTTTGCCAGGCGCGCGGGTATGGATCGAAAACCTGGATGGAAAACTTCTTTCAGAGGGAGCAACCGATGCGGACGGCCACTATGCGGGTGAGATATCCGATGCCGACCTGAGCGCGGGCGTTTCGGTCACGGCTTATACCGCAAAGCACGGCGCGGTTTCGTTCCTTGAGAACAAATCGCATCGTGTCACCCTCGAACTTCCCGAAAACGTGCCTGACTCTTATTCAACCATGACCGGCAAGCTGACGGGTTTCAAGAACTCCGACGATGAAAGCAAAGCGCAGCTGGGCCTGGTGGCCAAGGCCATGGAAGTCACCGATTTGGTGCAGCTCGACTCGAGTTCGTTCATCAGCCCCATGAAAGATTCCATCGAGCTCTTCGGCAAGCGCAACATTCCCAGCAACATCGTGCTGCCCGACCAGACTTTTCCCGTTTACTTCATTCCCATTCATGTCGACAAGCCGATCTACCGGCTTCCGGTGCTTGAAGGCAGCTCGTCGCATTACTTCGGCGTCTCGGGCGCGGTGGTCGTGCAGGATGCCATCAACGTCATTCGGGGCAACAATACCTGGGACATCGTCAACCTGCTCGAGTTTCAGAAAGTCGGGCTGACGGCCTCGGTTCCCGTGCCGGCAGGCGGCCAGACGATCACTCTGGATGTGGCCACCGACACCACCATTGGTGACACACTCAAGCTGCACCCCGGCCGCAATACGACCTCGGGCGAATCTAAGCGGTTGGCCGTGGCGCTCTGGGAACCGTTGCCCGGCGTGTTTGTCCCTTCGGACATCAAGCAGGTCCTGGCCGACGACGTGTCGCTCGCGACGGTGGAAACCAAGTCGGCCAAGGTGCTCGACGTCCTGGTCGACCCTCAAGGCGACCACTTTCGTGGCGAATGGGTGAACACGGCGTCGGCTTCGATGCCGGAAGCCGGTTTGGCGGCCGATGTGAGCTTTAACAGCCTGGACAGCACCTGGATGGTTCGCGGCGGTGAAACCGCGCAGCTGATTCTGGCTCACGTTGAAGAGCGGGTGGCGACGAGTGTTGGCGGTCATCGTTATGAAGACCGCTGGGTGCTCGTGGGCCCACGCAAGACGCAGCTCAAGTTGCCAGCCGTAGCCTACAAGGCGATGCAGGAATCGCTGGGCAAAATAAGCCACGTCAGCGTCGACTTGCTGCAGCTGGGACATACGAGTTATCCTTTTATACAAGGGGAGATCTCGTCCAGTGAACTTTCGGTCCTTGAAAAAGTTCGCAAGGAAGTGCACTAAGCTCGCGACTCTCGCGGGACTTGCGGGCGGAGCTCTGTTCGGCACGAGCTGCGGCAGCGAGCCGCTGTTCTATTCGCCCGGCAGCGAGCTCGACCACATTTATTCGCGAATTTTCCTGACCGATTACAATATCGCCTGGCAGGCCACTCTTGACGCGCTGAAAAGGTTCGAAAAAACCGTTCAGAACCGACAGGGTGGCGTGCTGCAAACGGCGTGGGTGGACAACACCGCCGAGAAGAATTTCG